>VGRQ01000038.1 GCA_016875315.1 Deltaproteobacteria bacterium
GCCACCCGGCCCGTTGCCGCTCACCGAGCCGGCCGTGAACGTGATGCCTTCCACCGGCCAGATCTCGGCGCCGACCCCCGGCGCGGCGAAGGCGGTTGCGAGCAGGTCGTTGGTGCTGTTGGGCACGATCTCGTCGTTGTAGGCGGCCATGAGCATCACGTCGGGGGCGGCGCGGCCGTCGGCACGGCTGCCTTGCACCCGGGGCGCCCAGGTCATCGGGTCGCCCGGGTCCATCATCGTCTGCAAGAGCGGGAAGGCGCGGTCGACCTCGCCGTCGCTGGTGCTCGACGGCTTCATCACCTCGATGAGGATCGAGAAGGTGGGCGAGTCCTCGATGATCTGGGTCACGCGCCCGCCGCCCACCACGAGCAGTCCCGCGTCGAGATGAGCGGAGAGCGCGAGCGGCTCGGCGCCCATGATGCCGCCGAGGCTCACCCCGGCGTAGCCGATGCGTTCCGGGTCGAGGTCGTCCACGCCGTCGCCGTCCCAGTCCACGCCGGCGCGGATCGCCTCGATGAGCTGGAGCTTGTCCCACGCCGACTGGCGGAAGTTGTCGCGCAACTTCAGGCCGTGAAGGCCGGGAGGTGTCAAGCGGATGCCGAAGATCATCAACGGCTCCAGCACGTCGAGGTCGGCCTCGGTGCGCCCGGGGTGGTCGCCGTGTTCCACCGCGTCGACCCCGATGAGCGCGAGGCCCCCGGCGGCCGCCGTCGCGACCACGTCCTCGCACTGGTCCCGGTCGCCCCCGAGCCCGTGACCGCAGACGACCACGGGGAAGGGCCCCGCGCCGGGCGGGAGCCAGGCCGACAGGGGCAGGTCGTAGGTCGAGCGGACCGCCACCGGGCCCGGCGGGACGAGGCCGTCGCTGCCGCGGTAGTCATTCACCCGGAGGCTGCCCTCGCAGCGCCGCCAGGCGCCCAGGTCGGCGCAGGCGCCGGGGGTGATGCTGAAAGCGGTCGAGGCCACGTCGGCGGCCACGGCGAGGCCCTGCTCGGTGGCCGACTGCGTGGTGAACAGGGTCATCGCGGCGAGGGAGGCGGGGTCGATGCCCGTGGCGTCGAGGGCGTCGCGGTAACGACCGGCGAGCGGGTGGTCGGCCCCGAGGGCGGGGTCCACCAGCTCCCGCAGGTAGGTCGACGGCGACACGCAGTCGGCCTCGCCGTTTTGCAGGCCCGCGATGACCGTCGTCCCCGGCGGCAGCGGGCTGCGGGGCTTCAACAGCAAGGTGTGGTCGTAGTCGGTGAAGGTGACCTCGGGCTCGTGCCACGTGGGGCCGCCCTCGTCGAGCGACACGAGGAACACCCGGTCGCGACTGATGGCGCCGACCGGCAAGGCGCCGTCGAACTGGAAGTAGATCCCCGCGTTGAGGCCGAAGCCGTCGAGGGTGGACAGGAAGTCGAACCACTCCAGGTAGTTCTCGGGGAAGTCGGCGAAGGCGCCCATGGTGGCGGGGTCCATCGCCACCTGGAGGCCGGTGGAGGTGTCGGCCTCGACCGTCCAGAAATCGTCGGGGAAAGTCTCGAACTCCCCGTCGGGGTCGGGGCTGTAGGCGGAGCGCGACTCGCCCTCGCAGAAAACGAGGGGCTCGGCGGGAACTTCCGCGCAACCGAGGGCGAGGAGGAACATCCTCGCACCATACCGCGAGCGCCCGCTGGGCGAACAGGCACGCCCCGGCGGGCCTGGGGCAAATCCTCGCGGGCGGCTGTGCCAGCGGGCCCAGGACGGCGTTCCCGTGGCGCGGCTCCAGCCAGGACTTCTCCCCTTCGCGGCTGAGCTTTCAACAGGGTTCCGTCTCTGGTCCGGCCCTTGCAACGAGGCGGCGCATGACCGTCTCAGGAATCCTCGCGGCCACCACCCCCGACCACCTCGAGAGCGTGTGCCGCGCCATCGACGCCCACCCCTGGGCGCAAGTACACTTCACCGACGAGCGCGGCCGGGTGGTGCTGACCATCGAGGCCGACGACGAACAAGCCAGCGTGGACCGTCTGCTCGAGATCCGCCGCATCCCGCGGGTGTGGCTCGCCGAGATGGTCGAAGTTCGCAACGTAACCGAGGAAATGGAGCCATCATGAACCTCACCCGCCGCGACATCATCAAGACCTCCGTGGCCGCCAGCGTGGCCACCAGCATGGGCATCGCCGTTGCCGGCGAGGCGCGCGCGGAGTCGGCCGCCGCCGACCTCGGCATCGCCTGGGACAAGTCCGCCTGCCGCTTCTGCGGCGTGGGCTGCGGCATCATGGTGGGCACCAAGGACGGCAAGGTCGTGGCCATGAAGGGCGACCCCGAGAGCCCGGTGAACCGGGGCCTGAACTGCATCAAGGGCTACTTCAACGCCAAGATCATGTACGGCCCCGACCGGCTCACCCAGCCGCTCTTGCGCAAGAAGGACGGCAAGTTCGCCAAGGACGGCGCCTTCACCCCGGTGAGCTGGGACGAGGCCTTCGACGTGATGGCCGCCAAGATGAAGGAGTACTACGCCGCGAAGGGGCCGTCGTCGCTCGCCCTCTTCGGCTCGGGCCAGTACACCATCGACGAGGGCTACGCCGCCGCCAAGCTGTGGAAGGCGGGCCTGCGCTCCAACAACGTCGACCCCAACGCCCGCCACTGCATGGCGAGCGCGGTGGCCGCCTTCATGCAGGTGTTCGGCATCGACGAGCCGTCGGGCTGCTACGACGACATCGAGCACACCGACACGGTGGTGCTGTGGGGCGCCAACATGGCCGAGTGTCACCCGATGCTGTGGTCGCGCGTGACCGATCGCAAGCTCAACAGCCCGACGATGAAGATCGTCAACCTGAGTACCTACGGCAATCGATCCACCGACATCGCCGACACCGAGCTCATCTTCAAGCCCCAGACCGACCTCGCGATCATGAACTACATCGCGAAGTACATCGTCGACAACAACGCCGCGAACTGGGACTTCGTCAACAAGCACTGCGTGTTCACCGCCGGTCCCACCGACATCGGCTACGGCCTGCCCGACGCGCACCCCAAGGAGCAGAACCAGGCCGGGCGCGCCAAGCCCGACGCGCACTGGCAGATCACCCTCGACGAGTACAAGAAGGAGCTCGAGCCCTACACCGCGAAGTATGTCAGCGAGCTGAGCGGCGTGCCGGAGGCCAAGCTCACCGAGCTGGCGCAGCTCTACGCCGACCCCAAGCGCAAGGTGATGAGCTTCTGGACGATGGGCTTCAACCAGCACACGCGCGGCACCTGGGCCAACACCCAGATCTACGCGATCCACCTGCTCCTCGGGAAGCAGGGCACCCCGGGCAACAGCGCCTTCTCGCTCACCGGGCAGCCCTCCGCGTGTGGCACGGCGCGCGAGGTAGGCGTGTTCGCGCACCGTCTCCCGGCCGACATGGTGGTGAACAACAAGGCCCACCGCGAGAAGACCGAGAAGCTGTGGAAACTCCCCGGCAAGACGCTCAACCCGAAGATCGGCACCCACGCGGTGGCGATGGTCCGGGGGCTCAAGAACGGCAACGTCAAGTTCTTCTGGAGCCAGGTCACCAACCCCTTCCAGGACTTCGCCAACCTCAACGACTGGATCAAGGCCGCCCGCGAGGGTGACAACTTCATCGTGGTGAGCGACTGTTACCCGACGGTGAGTGCCAAGGTGGCCGACCTGGTGTTGCCGTCGGCGATGATCTTCGAGAAGTGGGGCGCCTACGGCAACGCCGAGCGCCGGACCCAGCACTGGCGCCAGCAGGTGTTGCCGCCGGGGCAGGCCAAGGGCGACCTGTGGCAGCTGATGGAGATCAGCAAGCGCTTCACGCTCGCGGAGGTCTGGAAAGAGCACGCGCTGCCGGGCCTCGACGACCCGGACTTCCCGAAAGACCAGCTCCCCAGCGTGCTCGAGGATGCCAAGGCCATGGGCTACAAGCCCGAGCAGACGCTCTACGACGTGATCTTCGCCACCGCGGCCAACAAGCAGGTGGCCTGGCCCGACCCCATCGCCGGTGGCCACCCGAATGACATCGCGGACGATGCCGGCTTCTTCGTGCAGAAGGCGCTCTGGAACGAGTACCTGCCCTTCGGCCAGGGCAACGGCCACGACCTCACCGACTTCGACACCTACCACAAGCTGCGCGGCCTGCGCTGGCCGGTGGTGAAGGGCCGCGAGACGCAGTGGCGCTTCGTGGAGGGCAAGGATCCCTACGTGAAGGCGGGCGAGGGCTTCAACTTCTACGGCAAGGCGATGAAGTCGATCCCCAAGGCCAAGGGCAGCACCGAGATGGCCGACGTGTCCGGCAAGGCCAAGATCTTCTTCCGGCCCTACCAGCCGGCCGCCGAGGAGCCGGACAAGGACTACCCCCTGTGGCTCTGCACCGGCCGCGTGCTCGAACACTGGCACTCCGGCTCCATGACCAAGCGCGTGCCTGAACTCGACCGCGCCGTGCCCTACGCCGTGTGCTACATGCACCCCGCCGACGCCGCCGCCCTCGGGCTCAAGCGCACCGAGGAGATCACGCTGGAGTCGCGACGTGGCAAGGTGAAGATCCGCCTCGAGACGCAGGGACGCAACCGCGTGCCCAGGGGGCTCGTGTTCGTGCCCTGGTTCGACGAGAACTGCCTGATCAACAAGCTCACCCTCGACGCCACTTGCCCCATCTCCAAGGAGACGGACTACAAGAAGTGCGCCGTGAAGGTGTCGAAGGCCTGACATGGCGCCCGGGGGCCGGCCATCGTTGAGCCGCCGGGGATTCCTCACGGGGTTCCCGGCGCGCAACGCGGCGCTCGCCGCCACGGGCGGCCTGCTCGCGGCGCACGTGGCGAGGCCCGAGGCCCGCGCGGCGGGTACCCTGCGCCCGCCCGGGGCCCAGCCTGAGGGCGACTTCCTCGCAACCTGCCTCAAGTGCGGGCAGTGTGTCAGCGCCTGCCCCTTCTACGCTCTCCGCCTCGCCAGGCCGGGCGCGGCCCATGCCATCGGCACGCCCTACTTCGAGCCGCGCGAGATCGCCTGCCAGATGTGCGAGGGCGTCCCCTGCGCCCGCGCCTGCCCCAGCGGCGCCCTCGACGCGGCGGTGGCCATCAAAGACGCCCGCATGGGCATCGCGGTGCTCGTCGACCAGGAAAACTGCCTCGCCTACCTGGGCTTGCGCTGCGAGGCCTGCTACCGCGCCTGCCCGATGTCGGGCGAGGCGATCCAACTCGAGTTCTCTTCCCAGGCGCGCACCGGCAAGCACGCCTTCTTCTTGCCCAAGGTGCGCGGCGACACCTGCACCGGCTGTGGCCGCTGCGAGAACGCCTGCGTGATGGACAGCCCGGCGATCCGCGTGCTCCCGCGCGAGATCGCGGTGGCGCAGGGCGCGGAGAGCTACCGCATCGGCTGGCGCGAGGACGCGGTGATCACCGGCGACTTCCCCGCCGCCGAGCAAGCCCCCGCCGTGGACAACCTCGACGCCGTGCTGCAGTCCATGGGCGACACGCGCGCCCTCGAGGACAGCCCGTGAGGGCCCGCTACCCCTACCTGGTGGCGCGCCGCCTCGCGCAGGCGAGCGTCATCGCCGTGCTCTGGGGCGGCGCCCACCTCGGCTGGAGCCTCGCGCGCGGCGACCTCAGCAGCACGCTGCTGCTCGGCACCGTGCCGCTCTCCGATCCCTTTGCCCTCCTCCAGGTGCTCGCCACCGGGCACCTTCCTGCCACCACCGCGCTCCTCGGTGGCGCCCTGACCCTCGGAGCTTACTGGCTCCTCGGGGGGCGCGCGTGGTGTGCCTGGGTGTGCCCAGTCAACCCCGTCGCCGACATGGCCGGCTGGCTCCGGCGCAGGCTGTCTCCGCGTGGCCTGCTGGAGATCGACGGCGAGGCCAGGCTCTGGGTGGCGGCCGGTCTCCTCGCGCTGTCGGCGATCGTCGGCACCCCGGCCTTCGAGGCGGTCAGCCCCATCGGCGCGTTGCAGCGCGACCTCGTCTACGGCCTCGGCGCCGGCTTGCTCGTGGTTCCCCTCCTGCTCCTGCTCGACACCCTCGTGCTCCGGCACGGCTGGTGCGGCTCGCTCTGTCCCCTCGGCGGCTTCTGGTCGGTCGTGGGCGCCGCGTCGGTCGTGCGCGTGCGCTTCGATGTTGCCCGGTGCGACCGCTGCGGCGACTGTGCGATTGTCTGTCCCGAGAGCCAGGTGCTCAGGTTCGGCGACATGGAACGCACCGGCCTCGTCCGCTCGGGCGACTGTAGCAATTGCATGCGCTGCGTGGAGGTTTGCCCCCGCGACGCGCTCCACCTCGGTACCCGTTTCCACTCAAACTCCCACTCCCCGGAGGGCAGCGAAAATGCCACACGTCAATCCGCCTAGCTCCCTGCGTCACGCGCTCCTCGCCTGCCTCGGCGTGGTCACCACCATGGCGGTGGCCGGCGAGGCCGCCAAGTCGACCGATGTCGACCTGTTGTTCCGCGACGCCGACCTCACTACCGAGGGGGCGCAAGTCATGGCCGAGTACCCCGACGTGGAGCCGGGCGACAGCCAGAAGCTCGAGCGTGCGTTCCCCGGCGCCCCGCCACAGATCCCCCACGTGATCGATGACGGCAGCGCGCTCTCGGTGAAGGAGAACGAGTGCCTCGACTGTCACCATCCCGACAACGCCACCGGCAAGAAGGACGTGCCCGTGCCGGAGAGCCACTTCTCGCGCCCGGTGACGGCCGAGACCACCGGCGAGGGCATGGCCAGCGTGGTGAGCGGCTACGAGAAGGCCGACGACGTTGTGGGCTTCCGCCGCAACTGCACCACCTGTCACACGATGCAGGCGAGCAACACCGAGGCCTACGCCACCACCTTCCTGCGCCTCGACGAGAACGCGCCCGCGCCCGACGCCGGCAAGTCGAAGAAGTCGAAGAAGTCGAAGTAAAACCGAGGAGTCGCCATGAAGAAGATGCTCAGCCTCGCCGGCCTCGCGTTCGTCGCGATCGGCATTGCCACCTTCCCCGCGCTCAGCGCGAGGGCGGGCGACAGCGCCCACCTCTACGCCGGGGCCACCAAGTGTAAGACTTGCCACGGCAAGGAGGAGATCGGCGACCAGTACAAGGTGTGGTCGGAGAGCAAGCACGCGCACGCGATGGAGTCGCTCAAGACCGACAAGGCCAGGGAGTGGGGCGCCAAGAAGGGCATCGCCGACCCCTCCACCGCCAAGGAGTGCGTGGAGTGCCACACCACGGCCTACACCGCGCCGGCCGAGCTCAAGGGCAGCAAGTACAGCATCGACGAGGGCGTGAGCTGCGAGGCCTGCCACGGCGCGGGTAACGACTACAAGAAGAAGTCGACGATGATCGACGTGAAGCTGGCCGAGGCGGCGGGCCTCGTGCCGCAGACCGAGCAGGTGTGTACCCAGTGTCACAACGACAAGAGCCCCGCGTGGACCAGCTTCGACTACGCGGCGGCCAAGGCGAAGATCGCTCACCCGGTGCCCGAGGGCTACGATCCAAACGCGGACGAGGAGGAGGAGTAGGCGGGGGCGCGCGGATACACTCCCCCCATGCCGCTGCGCCTCTTCCACTCCCCCCGCTACTACGCCGACATCGGCGAGCACGTGATGCCGATCCGGAAGTTCGGCCTCGTACGCGCCGAGATCGAGCGCCTCGGGCTCCCGGTGAGCATCGAGGAGCCGCCGCCGGTCACCGACGAGCAACTGTTGCGGGTACACACCCGCGAGTACGTCGAGGCCATCCGCACCGGCGAGCCGCGGGAGCTGGCGCAGAGCCAGAAGTTCCCCTGGTCGGCGGCGCTCGGCGAGGCGGTGCGCTGGACCAACGGGGGCTGCGTGGCGGCGTTGCGCGCTGCGCTGGACGAGGGCGTGGCGGGCAACCTCGCCAGCGGTTTCCACCACAGCCACCAGAGGCGAGGCGAGGGCTACTGCACCTTCAATGGGCTGGTGGTGGCCAGCGAGCAGATGAAGGCCGAGGGGCGCCTGCGGCGCATGCTCGTGCTCGACATGGACCTTCACTACGGCAATGGCACCGCCTTCCTGCTCGCCAGCCGACCGGACTTCTTCCAGCTCTCGATCTACGGCAACTGGTACGACAACAACCTCGCCCACCGCGACGTGGCGGCGAGGCGCACACCGGACACCGACAACGCCTGGAGCATCCCCGTCCCCAACGGCGCCGGACGCGACGAGTACCTCGGCATCCTCGCCGAGAGCCTGCCGCGCGCCATCGACCACGCGCGTCCCGACGCGCTCTTGTTCCAGGCCGGGGCCGATCCCTACAAGGAAGACCCGTACTCCCCGCTTGATCTCGACCACGACGCGCTGAGGGACCGCGACCAGTTCGTCTTCGAGATGGCCAGGGCCCGGGGCATCCCGGTGATGTGGGTGCTCGCCGGGGGCTACACGAAAGACGTGAGCAAGGTGGTGACGGTGCACGTGAACACCTGTCGCGCCGCCTGCGCGGTGTTTGCCTGATTCCCGTCTTGC
Organism: Deltaproteobacteria bacterium; assembly: GCA_016875315.1. Lineage (GTDB taxonomy): Bacteria > Myxococcota_A > UBA796 > UBA796 > SXON01 > SXON01. The sequence continues at coordinate 8,409 of VGRQ01000038.1, forward strand.
TCGCGTGTACCGCCACAGAGTTGGCGGACTCGTCCCCGGTCGACACCGGGGAGCTGACCGCGCGCGGTGCCCTGTCCTTCCGCTGGCCGCTCACCGAGCCGAGTGTCATCTACCAGACCACCGGCGTCGACCACGACCCCACGGTCTACGAGGAAACAGCGTACAAGATCGTGTGTCTCGACTACCTCGGGCGTGCTTTCCCCTGGTGTTACGACGAGCACGAGGGGAGCGACTACCTGCTCGATGGCGGTTTCGACGCGATGGACGCCGGTAGCACCCCGATCGTGGCGGCGGCCGACGGGGTGGTGGTCGACGTCGACGACGGCCACTACGACCGCTGCCACGCCGAGGGCGAGGGCGTGAGCTGCGACGGCCACGAGAAGGCGCCCAACTACGTGACACTGGAACACGCCACCGGGCACACCACGCGCTACCTGCACATGATGCAGGGCAGCGTGGCGGTTGAAATCGGGCAGTCGGTGAAGTGCGGCGACACCCTCGGCATCGTGGGTTCGAGTGGCAACAGCTCCGCCCCCCACCTGCACTTCCAACTCGAGGACGCCGAGGGCGCGGTGATCGACAGCTACGCCGGGCCTTACTCGCAGGAGGAGACCTGGTGGGTTGACCAGGGGCACGAGGAGGGGCTGCCAGGGATGGAGTGCGACGGCGGGTGACGGTCGCTGGCGGCGGGTGTAGGCTCGTGCCATGCTGTCGCCGCCTCGCCACCACGTGTTCTCCGAGGAGGAGTACCTGCGCCGCGAGCGCGACGCGCTCGACAAGAGCGAGTACTACGCCGGGGCGATCCTCGCGATGGCCGGGGGAAGCCTCCGGCGCAGTCGGTGACGGTCGTGTCGCGACAAGGCGCCGAATGGGCGCGCGTGCTGCTCACCCGCCGGGACGACCTGGTGAGCCTCCCCGCCATCGACGTCGAGTTCCCACTGTCAGAACTCTACGCCGACCTACTCCCCGGGTAGGGCGGAGAGTTCCTCGAGCTCGTCGCAGCGCGCGAGCCGCTCGCCCCACGCGGTCACCACCGTGTATCCCCAGAGCTGGTTTCCGCCCGGGCCGGTCACCATCACGTAGATCGTGACGTTCCTCGCCAGGCCAGCCTCCACCTCCGGGCAGGTCCACACCGGCGTTGCTGACAGAGGGTCGTCGAACCGGGCGGAGGCCTCCCAGTTGTCGCCCCAATGATAGGTGATCTCGCCACCCCCGGGATCGTAGGCCCAGGTCGACAGCGCCACGGGCTCGCCCTCCTCGCACTCGTCGGGGCTCGCGTCGACCACCCCGGCGATGATCGGTTCCGCCTGCGTTGTTGTCCCGAGGACCTCCGCCGTGAGCAACACTTGCTGGACGCGCTCGGTCTTCGCCTCCAGCGCCGGTGCCCGCCCGTCGATGCCCGGCGCGCTCACCGTCTCCACCACCAGTCCCGCCGCGTGGACGCCGCCCGCGCCGCCCGCGAAGGACAGGTGCAGCGGCAGGCGACAGCCGGGGCCGATCCGGACGATCTCCCCGCCGACCGGCTCCGGCGAGTCGTCGTCAGGCGGCGACCACCCGGTGTCTGCCCCGCGATCGTTGCGCACCCACTGGGTGGACACCGAGGCCCCCGCCGGGCACACGGCCTCGTCGAGCGACCAACTGGCCGCGAACCCGCCGGTACTGCTGCCAGCGATGGCAAAGGGCGGCTCATGGGCGGCCCCGCGCCGGCCCACGCCGATGTCGTGGGTCACCGCCTCGCCCGTGCCGGGGTCAACCCCCGGGTGTTCCACGTGCAGGGTGGCCTCCGCGCTCGACCCCCGCGCCAAGCTCCCGAAGTCGATGGCGGCGGCGCTCAGGACGAGGTTGGCCCTCGGGCTGGACTTCGCGGGGTACACGCGACACTCGGCGTCGGCATCGTCGCAGCCCACCGAAACGGCGAGCCAAGCGAGCGCGAGGCGGGGAGCCATCGTCACCGGGCAACGTTACCCGCGGCCCGGCCCGGCGGTCAACGGCTCAACGCCGCTTCTTCACCAGCGATCCCGCCCTTCGCATCCAGTCGTAGTCCTTGTCGCGCGCCGGATACACCCACCGCTCGCGCATCTCGAGATCCTCCGCGAGTCGCGCGATCTCCTCGTCGACGTAGCGGGGGTTCTTGCGCACCTTCTGCTCGATGCCGGAGTTGAGGTAGGCCAGCGTGTCGGGCTCGTTGGGGTAGTACTTCTTGAACACGTTGTAGCGGAAGATCGGCCGCAGGCGGTGCATGTCGCGTGGACCGGTGGGCAGGGGGAGTAGCTCCACTTGCCCGCGCAGCTCGCGCTCGGAGAGCCGGTCGAGCACCAGCTGGCGCTGGTCGCCGATGAACTCGGGGAGGCAGTAGGTGGCGAAGTCGTCGTAGAGCAGCTTCATCACCGCCGCCGCCTCGGTGGTGGGGATGGTGGCCTGCCGCTCGCGACCCATGCGCCGCAACAGCATCATGAACGGCACTGGCTGGTTTCCCGTGGCGCGGATGACCTCCGGTTCGCGGAAGTCCGGCTGCTTGTAGGGGAAGTACCGCGGGTTCACCACGTCGAAGCCCCCGCGCCCGTAGAAGAGGATGCGCTGCAAAGACAGCGGCTCCTCCGGCGTGAAGTACTCCATCTCCGCCGCGAGGTTGAGCTTCATGCCGAAGTGTTTGCCCGGCTGGTCGGGCAGGGGCAGGGTGATCTTCCCCATCGCGGCGAGCTCGGCGAGGTAGGTGACCGCCAGCTCCACCGGCGCGATGCGCAGCCAGTAGGAGAGCACCGTGCCCCGCGCCTGCTCCTTCATCACGATGTGCGACAGGAACACCACCATCAGCTCGCCGTCGTACTCGGCGTTGTAGAGCAAGACGCCGTCGCGAGCACCCAGCAGCTCCCCGCGCGTGTTCTTCGCGACGAGCATGAAGTAGCGCATGTACGTGCCGCCGGGCTGCGGCTCGTACGGGTCTTCCAGCAGGAAGCCCTTCACCGACTCCAGGCGCTCCATCCCGCCCTCGGGGCCGAACTCGTCGAGCAGAAGATTGTACGCCGGCAAGAAATCGGGGTGAGACGGCGTGCCGATGGAGAAGATCTCGAAATTCCGCGTTTCGCGCTCGACCATCTCCACCAGATCTTGCTGGTAGAGGTCCTTCATGCAGAGTCGGACGCGGCGGGTGTCGGGCATCGGAGACCGGGGCCTCGCGAGCGTGGCAGACTCGCGGTTCCCTTGTAAAGCGCGGAGAGACCGATGGCGACCCCGGCCGGCCTGCCCGACATCGACGACAACCGCTCCACCTGGGCGGCGAACAATCCCGCTCCCGAGCCCTATTCTCCGCTGGTGGGCGACACCTCTGCCGACGTGGCGATCGTGGGGGGCGGATTCACCGGCATGTCCACCGCCTACCACCTCGCTCGCCGCTGGCCCGAGCGGCGCGTGGTGCTACTGGAGGCCAAGCGCCTCGCCAACGGCGGGAGCGGGCGCAACGGCGGGCTGATGCTCAACTGGGTGAACGGCGTGGAGCCCGGCGACCCCGAGCGCGCCAAGTCGATCTTCGACGCCACCCGCGAGGGCATCGACATCATCGAGGGGATCATCAAGGAGCACGCGCTGTCCGTGCGCTGGCGTCGCGATGGCTCGCTCCACGTGCACACCCGCAGCCACGGCGCCGAGATCGCCCAGGCCGAGGTCGAGGCGCTGGCCGGGGTGGGCGTCCCGCTGCGTTTCCTCTCCGGCCGCGACCTGCCCGACACGCTCCGCCTCGCCGGCGCGCGCGGCGCGGTGCTCGACCCCACCGCCGGGCACCTCGACGGAGTGAGCTACCTGCGCGCCCTGGCGCCGGTCGTCGCCGGCCTGGGCGTCGCGATCCACGAGGACACGCCGGTGCTGTCGATCGTCGAGGGCAAGGAGTGCGTGCTCACGACGCCGCGGGGCACGGTGCGCGCGAAGGCGATCGTCCTCGCCACCAACGCCTACACCCCGTGGCTCGGCTATTTCAAGGACCAGATCTTCCCGCTCCACGCCCACGTGGTGTCGACCGAGGCACGCGACGCCGCCACCTGGGCGGCGAAGGGCTGGTCGCCGGGGGTGGCCGGATTCGACGACGACCTCGACCGCATCGCCTACGGCTGCATGACCACCCGCGGCGAGGTGGTGTTTGGCGGGGGACACAACGCCGCCTACGGCTACCGCTACGGCGGAAAAACCTCATGGGATCAACCGGCGGACTTCGAGTCCGTCCACCGGCGTTTCCTCCAGTACATGCCCGACGCCGCCGACATCCCGGTGGCCCACCGGTGGACCGGCCCGGTGGCGCTCACCTGGAACCGCATCTGCGCGATGGGCGTTCGGGGCGAGGCCAACAACGTCTACTACGCGCTCGGCTACTCCGGGCACGGCGTGACCCTCGCCAACCTCGCCGGGAAGGTGCTCTGCGACCTCTACAGCGGCGCCGACGAGCGCTGGCGCGGCCAGCCCTTCTACCGCGGCCCGATGGCGTGGATGCCGCCCGAGCCGCTGCGCTGGATCGGCTACCACGTGGTGACCGCGCTCACGGGGAAGTCGCCGAGGAAGCGGGGGGTGAGGCACTAGGATGGCGACCGCCACACACTTCCTTGACGACCCATGCTACACTTCGCCCGGGAGGCTCCCCCGTGCTCGCGATCTGGCTCGCCGCGCTGCCCGTGCACGCTGCCGAGGACTTCGGCGGCTACACGTTCTACATCGGCGATCCACACGTCCACACCGGCCTCTCGGGCGACGGCGGATCCGACGACCTGAGCGGCACCTGCGACGGCGTCTGCGGCGACTTCTACACGGTCTTCGACGACGCCCGTGCTGCTGGCCTCGACTGGATCTCGGTGAGCGACCACATCAACGGCAACCAGGTGGAGATGGAATCCGACGAGTGGACGGAACTGCTTTCCATGGCCCTCGCCGCCAACGAGGACGGCCGCTTCATCACCATTCCCGGCGGCGAGCTGTGGGTGGCGCTGTCCATCGACGAGCGCCTCGGCCACAAGACGATGATGTTCTTCGGTGACGACGCCACGCTCGCCAACCTCACCCTCGAGCAGTTCCAGGCGGTGTCGTCCACCGACACCATCGTCACCAGTTGCGACGCCATCTGGGAATGGGCCGACGGCCTGGCCTCCACCTACGGCGACATGCTGCTGATCCCGCACCACCCGGCGGCCAGCCTCCCCATGCCCACCGACTGGTCGTGCCACGACCAGACCTACCAGCCCGCCGTCGAGATCTACTCGGGCCACGGCCAGAGCATCGACGCCGACTGGGACTACGACGAGATGTGGTCGGGCGCCGAGGAGAGCGGCGCCGTCCACGAGGCCATCGACCCCGACAGCTACGCGTTGCAGCTCGGCTTCATCGCCGGCTCCGACAGCCACGACACGCGGCCCGGGAACGTGTGCCAGTCCGACAGCGAGCACACCAACCACCCCTTCGGCGGCGGTCACACGCTGGTGGTGCTCGACGAGGGCAGCACCTTCGACCGCGCCGCCATCTACGACGCCATCGTCTCGCGCAACACCATCGCCACCACCGGCCCGATGGTGCCCGTGGTGGTGGACTACTCGAGCGGCGGCGCCACCCTGGGCGACCTCGGCGACGACCTCGCCGTGCCCACCGGCCAGGAGCTCGACATCGTCGTGAGCGTGGGGGGCGACTGGGCGGGCTACGTCGAGGCCGTGGAGATCGTCACGCCGAGCGGCAATACCGCGCTCGACGACGACGGCAGCGACACCTACAGCCTCACCGTGTCGGCCGGCGACATGCCGAGCTGGCTCTACGTCCGCGTGCAGCTCGACGGCGACAGCTACTACGGCTCCAGTTGCGACGACGGCGGTGACGACGGCACCGAGTACGCGTGGACGAGTCCCAGCTACCTGAGCGAGGGCCCCGACGATCTCGACGGAGACGGCGTGGCCTACCTCGACGGCGACTGCGACGACGGCGACGCCACCATCTACTTCGGCAACACGGAGACCTGGTACGACGGCATCGACCAGGACTGCGACGGCAACGACGACGACTACGACGGCGACGCTGCCCCCTACCTGATCGACTGCGACGACACCGACCCCCTGGTGTCGCCCCTGCTCCCCGAGACCTGGTACGACGGCATCGACCAGGACTGCGACGGCAACGACACCGACCGCGACCACGACGGCGCCGACTGGTGGGACGACTGCAACGAGTTCGACCCCTCGGTGTCGCCGCTGGTCTCGGAGATCTGGTACGACGGCGTCGACCAGGACTGCGACGGCAACGACAACGACCAGGACCACGACGGCTGGGCCCGCGGCCCCGACTGCAACGACAACGACGGTGCCGTCAACCCGAGCGCCCGTGACATCCCGGGCAACGGCATCGACGAGGACTGCGCCGGGGGCGACGCAGTCAGGATCCGCGTGAGGCGGACGAGGCCCTGAGAGGCTGTAGGCCGTAGGCTGTAGCCGTTAGGCCAGAGGCCCCGGGGCTCCCTGACCTACAGCCTAGTCCCTACAGCCTACGGCCTCGTCTCAGCCCGACTTGATCTCGGTCCACAGCGTGTCCCACGCCGCCGTGCCCTCGGCCAAGTCCTGCTGGTACTCGAGGCTCTTCATCTGCTCGTCGGAGGGGTAGGCGACGGGGTTGGCCATCTTCGCGGTGGCGGCCGCGTTCGGCGAGCCGTAGCCGGTGAAGTCGGAGATGGCGGCGCCCACCTCGGGGCGAAGCACGAAGTTGAGGAACTCGTGCGCGGCGCGGATGTTCTTGGCGCCCTTCGGGATGAGCATCGAGTCGCACCAGATCGCGGCGCCTTCCTTGGGGATGGCAAACTCGATCTCGGCGTTCTCCACCTTGGCCTGCATGGTGTCGCCGTTCCAGAGCTGGGCCACGAAGACGTCGCCCGCGATGAGCTGGGCCTTCACCGGCGCCGAGATGTAGGCCTTGAGGTTGGCCTTCGCCTGGAGCGCGTCGGCCTTGGCCTGCGCCAGGTCTTCCGCCACCACGCTGTTGAGCGACTTGCCGCGGAACTTGAGCCACGCGCCGATGGCGTCGCGCATGTCGTCCATCTGGGTGAGCTTGCCCTTGAGCGCCGCGTCGTGGAACACCGCCCACGAGTCGGGAGGCGCCGCCACCTTGTCCTTGCGGTAGGCGAGGCCGGTGATGCCCCACTGCCACGGCACGGTGACCGAGCCATCGGGATCGAAGTTCGTCTTGGCGAACATCGGCGCCAGGTTCGACAAGTTCGGCAGGTACTTCTTGTTGAGCCTGGTGGCGAGGTCGAGGTTCTTCATCACCGTGACCGCGTAGCCAGACGGGCAGACGAGGTCGTAGCCACCGCCGCCCACCTGCACCTTCGCGATCATCTCCTCGTTCGACTCGAAGGTGTCGTACGTCACCTTGCACTTGAACTCTTCCTCGAACTTCGCGACGGTGTCTTCCGCGATGTAGTCGGACCAGTTGTAGATGGCGAGCGTGCCCTCGATGGGGCCGAGGTCGGGCTCCGGCGCCGGTTCGGGCGGCTTCTGGGCCTCGGGCGGGGGCGCGTCCGGCTTCTTCGGCTCCTCGGCGGAGCAGGCCTGCAGCACCATGCCGATGGTGCCGACCGAGAGGCCGAGGCCGAGGGCCTCGCGCACGAAATCACGTCGCGACTTGCGACCGGACACGACAGCATCGACGAGGGCCAGGGCGGCCTTTTCTTGGGACACGAGCATTCTCCGGGGAGGGGGGCGGAAAGTTAACGAGCGCCCTGCGGGGCGTCGCGGCGTTCGAGGCGATCGGCGGCGTAGATCATCACGGAAGTGACCACCAGGATGATGGTGGAGATGGCGTTGATGCTCGGCTCGATGTTCTTGCGGACCATGGTGTAGACCACGATCGGCAGCGTAGACGAGCCTGGGCCGCTCACCAGCGAGGTGATGACGAAGTCGTCGAAAGACATGGTGAAGGCCAGGAGCGCGCCCGAGATGATCCCCGGCCACAACTGCGGGACGGTGACCTTCCAGAAGGCCACGAACTCGTTGGCTCCGAGGATCATCGCGGCCTCTTCCAGGTTCTTGTCCATGCCCTCCAGGCGGGCGCGCACCACGATCGTCACGTAGGAGATGTTGAAGGCCACGTGGGCGATGATGATGGTGGAGATGCCGAGCTGCAGCTTCATCCACGCAAACAGGATGAGCAAGGAGATGCCGCAGACGATCTCCGGCGTGACGATCGGCACGTAGAGCAGGCTCTCCACGAGGGTGCGTCCCGAGAATCGATGCCGCGCGAGCCCGAGGGCCAGCATCGTCCCCATCAGCGTGCTGATGGCGGTGCTGCCGAGGCCCACGATCAAGCTCACCTTCAGGGCGGCCATGATGTCGGCGCGCTCCAGGAGGCGGCCGTACCACTCGAGCGTGAAGCCCTCCCAGCTCGCGCCGTACTTGGAGCTGTTGAAGGAGAAGGCCACGAGCACGAGCAAAGGCGCGTGGAGGAACACGTACACGGCGCCCGCGATCGCCAGGAGCCAGCGGGGGGTGCGGCCGGCCATCAGGCGTTCCCCATCGCCGCGTCGTCACGCGTGCGCAAGTAGGCGAGCACCGCGATCAGCACCAGCCCCATCATCGCGAAGGAGGCGGCCGAGCCGAAGGGCCAGTTGTTACCGGCGCCGAACTGCCGCGCGATGATGTTGCCGATCATGTCGTACTTGCTCCCGCCGAGCAGGTCGGAGGTGAGGTAGCTGCCCAGCGCCGGGATGAACACGAGCAGGCTCCCGGCCACCACGCCGGGCATCGAGAGCGGCAACACCACCTTGCTGAAGCGCTCCCAGGGCTTGGCGCCGAGCACCTCGGCGGCCTCCAGCAAGCTGTGGTCGAGCTTCTCGAGCGAGGTGTAGATGGGCAGGATCATGAAGGGCAAGAAGCCGTAGATGAGCCCGAGCATCACCGCGAAGCTCGTGGGGTACATCGCGATCGGCTCGTCGATGAGGCCCATGCCGATGAGCGCGGTGTTGATGAGCCCGGTGTCGCGCATGAGGAACATCATCGCGAAGGTGCGGACGAGGAAGCTCGTCCAGAAGGGCAGGATCACGAGGAACATCAGCATGTTCTTCCACTGGCCCGCCCGCGAGATCACGTAGGCCACCGGGTAGCCGAGGCCGAGGCAGGCCACGGTACACACCACCGAGTACACCACCGTGCGCCACAGCACGCCCAGGTAGAGCGGCTGGAAGAAGGTCTTGTAAGCCTCGAAGGTGAATCCCGGCTTCACACCCCCGTAGATCCCGCGCGGCATGAAACTGTAGCCGAGCATGAAGGCGAGCGGGCCGAGGAAGAAGACCACCAGGAAGAGGAGCCCCGGGCCCATGAGCGACCACGCGCGCGCCCCCGGCTTGCGCGCCGACCAGCGGAACCAGGGGACCATCCAGCCGGTCACGAGGCCTCCGCTTCGAGGATGCGAACGTCTTCCGCGGCGAAGGCGGCGAGGCAGGGGTCGCCTTCCTTCCACGACACGGGGAGTCGCAACTGTCCCTCGTTGGACATGGCGGCG
>VGRQ01000039.1 GCA_016875315.1 Deltaproteobacteria bacterium
TGGTCTCGATCCTTGCCGGGGCGCTGGTGCTCGGGGGTAGCGTGCTTCCCTATGCGAGCCCGCGCCCGGCCGAGCCCGAGCTCGTCGTCGCCTTCAAGCACAGCGGCGCCAAGGGCGGCTGCCGCAAGCTCAGCGAGGCCGAGAAGGCCGCGCTCCCGGCCCACATGCGCCGCGACGAGGTGTGCGACCGCGGCCGCGCGCCCGTGCGCCTGCGCGTCACCGTGGACGGTACCGTGACTCACGAGCAGGCCTACGCCCCCCGCGGCCTCTGGGGCGACGGCAACTCCATCGCCATCGTCACCCTCCCCCTGCCCGTGGGCCCCCACCAGGTGACCATCGCCATCGGCGAGACCACCGACCCCGAGGAGTGGTCCCACGTTCGCACCGAGAGCGTCGAGGCGATCGATGGGCGGCGCGTAGTGATCTCCCACGTCAAAGGTGCCGGAGGTTAAGGGTTAAGACTTAGCTCTGGACGCGTCAACACCCACCCCCGCGTTAGCCCGGCCCCATGCGCCTCAGGATCCCCGCGGCGGTCTGGTGGCTCGGCCTGGTGAGCTTCCTCAACGACGCCGCCAGCGAGATGGTCCTCCCGCTCATCCCGGCGCTGGTCACCGGCTCGCTCGGCGGCTCGGCGGCCACGCTCGGGCTCATCGAGGGCGCCGCGTCGCTCGTCGCGAGCGTGCTGAAACTCTGGGGCGGACGCCTCGCCGACCGGACGGGGCGCCACGGGGCCTTCGTGGTGAGCGGCTACACGCTCTCCAACCTCGTGCGCCCGCTGATGGGCCTCGTCGCCACCCCGCTCGGTCTCCTGCTCCTCCGCCTCGCCGACCGGGTGGGCAAGGGCCTGCGCACCGCGCCCCGCGACGCGGTGATCGCCCATGCCACCCCGCCCGAGGCCCGCGCCGCCGCCTTCTCCATCCACCGCGCCCTCGACCACGCCGGCACCATCGCCGGCGCGGGCGTGGCCGCCTGGGCGGTACACAGCCTCGGCCTCGGCGCCGCCGAGATCTTCCTGTGGAGCGCCGTCCCCGGAGTGCTCGTCGTGGCCGCCGCCATCGTGGCCACCCGGGGCAACGACGGCCCGGTCTCGCCGCCGCCCGGCCCCAGCGCCCCGCTCTCGGCCGACCTGCGCTGGCTCCTCGTGCTGATCGCTGTGTCGCGACTCGGCATGGCCAGCGAGTTGTTCCTCCTCCTCTTCGCGGGGCGCTTCCTGCCACTGTGGGCCATCCCTGCGCTCTGGGCCGGGCTGCACGTGGTGAAGACCCTCTCCTCCTTTGCCGCCGCGGCCGCCGGTCGCTGGGTCGGACCGGCGGGGCTCGTCGTGGCGGGCTGGTCGACACACGCCGCCGTGTTCGCCGGCTTCGCCTTCGCCGCCTTGCGCTGGGACACGGTCTTCGCCAGCGCCGCGGCCGCCGCCACCGGGGTCGCCACCCGGGCCTACCCCGCCGAGCCGCAGGCCCTGCTCGCGCTCCTCGGCCTGTTCCTCGCCTGGGGCCTCTACGCGGGGCTCTCCGAGGGCGCCGAGAAGGCCCTGGTCGCCGCCGAGGCCCGGCCAGACGCGCGGGGTGCCGCCTTCGGCGCCTACCACCTGGTCGTCGGCGTCGTCGCGCTCCCCGCGTCGGTGGCCTTCGGCTGGCTGTGGGACCACGCCAGTCCCGCCGCCGCCTTCGCCACCAGCACGCTCCTCGCCGGGCTCGGGACAGCGGGGCTGGTGGCTACCCGGCAGCGCCGCTGAGTCGCCTCCCGGACTCGGCGGCCACCGTCCGGAAGCTCGCGGAGATATCGACATTCTCCGCCACTGCCGCCCAGAACGCCCGCGCGGCCGCGAGCGCGGATCGCGCGTCACCCGGGCTCGCCTCGACCAGCGTCGGCAACGGGAATGGGCGGTCGAACACCTCGCTGCCCCGGGGGAAGTAGTGCATGGGCAGCATGTCGTAGACCGGTGCCAGCCGCCCGATCCGCCCCTGGTCGAAGCGGAAGGACAGGTTCCCGAGGTGACGGTCGGTGTTGCCGATGTAGGCGCCGAACAGGTCGAGCCAGGTCGCGCGCCGGGCACACTCGCGCGCGACGCGACGCTGCGCGAGCAGGTGGTGACAGGTGTCGGTCCACGAGTGGCCCCGCCCCACGAACTGCGCGTCGAGCGCCTCCAGGCTCACGATGCCGTGCCTTCCGCCCGCCGGGTCGCGGTCGAATCGCTCCACCTCCAGGAACACGCGTCCACCGGACTCTAGAACTCGCGCCGAGGCCGCCTCGAAACCCTGGCGAGCCACGTCGTCGAGCGCCATCGCCTCGGCGCGCAACAGGTCGGCCACTCGCGCCGAGGGCTGGTCGCACACCACGGGGCTGAACTTCACCAGCACCGGCACGCCGTCGCGACGAGCGAGGAACTTTGGCTGCTCGCCAGCTGCGCAAGAGCCGGGGAAACCATCGGCCAAGGCCCGCTCAGCCAGTGACGGGTAGTCGGCCTCGGTCACGCTCCGCGCCTCGCCGCCGGCGCAGGCCCGATGCGCCGCCGTTCCGCCCACTACCAGCGAGCCCGGCACCTCCACGCCCTCGAAATTCAGCCAGCCCAGCACGTGATCGCCCGACCAGTAGCGCACGTCGGGAGGCAACCCGAGCTGGGGGAAGTCGCGCGGGAGGCGGCGGCCAAGGAACCCGCGTGGCCGGAGGTCGTGCATGAACCACGGGAGATCGTCGTAGAAGCCGGTGAGCGACGGTGGACCCTGGAAGTGGAAACCCCGCGGGTAGACCGGGCTGAGCATCCCGAGGCGATGGCTCGCGCGGTTTCCGACCTCGTAGATCGAGAGCGACTCGGGCAGGCCCGGGATGGCACGCCGCGCCGCATAGCGGGTAGATCGAGCGGCACCCACCACCAGCACATCGCCGTTGTTCGACACGCTCCGAGACAGCGTCGACTGCGAGATACCTAGTGTTTCACAAAGCTCATGCGCGACCATCGGCCCGCGTTGACGCAGGAGTTCGACGGCGGGGGACGGCATGATTCATGCATAGATATTCGCATGAATAAACATCGTCAATGGCGGCGTCGCCACCCCAGCGCAACCCACGCGACCAACCCCGCGCCACCGCCGCAGCCGCAGTCATCCGCGGGCCCCTCGCCCGCCCCCGTGTCGCCGCCGCTGTCCTCCGCCACGGGCGCGCTGTCGCAGGTCTCGCCGTCGAGGCACCCGTCGCCGTCGCTGTCGCGATCGAGGTAGGCCGGCACGCCGTCGCCGTCGTCGTCCACCTCGCCCTCCACCACCGAGAGGATGCCGTCGCCGTCGTCGTCGTCGTCCTCGTTGTTGGGCACGCCGTCGTTGTCGGTGTCGCGACCGCCCTCGATCTCGTCGGGAAAGCCGTCATCGTCGCTGTCGAGGTCGAGGTGGTCGGGCTTCCCGTCGCCATCGGTGTCGTCGGGGTCGAGGGGGTCGCCCACCTCGCTGTAGGTGGTGAGGCCGTCGCCGTCGTCGTCGGGGTCGAGGGGGTCGATGTCGCCGTCGTCGTCGCTGTCGAGCTCGCCCTCGGCGCCGTCGAGCAGGCTGTCGTTGTCGCTGTCCGGATCGTCGAGGCCGGTGCCCAGGCGCCGCTCGTCGGCGTCGTCGAGGCCATCGCCGTCGCTGTCGTGCGGCTCGGCGGCGCCGTCGCAGTCGCTGTCGAGGCCGTCGTCGTACTGGGTGGCGCCGGGGTACACCGCCGGGTCGGCGTCGTCGCAGTCGTCGCCGTTGTCCACGTGGCCCTCGGGGGCCTCGCACGCGAGCACGGCCACCTCGCCGCCGTGTCCATCCCCGTCGGCGTCGAGATACCACAGCGACTCGTCGACCGCGTCTTCATCGGTCGACCCGTCGCAGTCGTCGTCGGCCTCGTTGCAGGACTCGGAGGCGCCGGGGAACACGGCCGCGTTGTCGTCGTCGCAATCGTCGGCGGTGGACAGGTAGCCACTGGGCGCCTCGCAGGCCCGGACAGACTCCGCGCCCGCGAAGCCGTCGCCGTCGTTGTCGGCATACCAGGCGAGCTTCTCGCAGCCCCACTCGCAGGCGTAGGCGTAGGTGGTGGCGCAGTCCTTGTCGTTCCATGCGCCGCCGCCGCCGTCGGCCATCGCGGCGCAGTCCTCGTTGCCGCCGTAGTCGTTGGGCTCCCCGGCACGCCAGTCGGTGAAGGTGGAGGAGGAGCCGCCGTCCCACGCGAAGCTGCCCTCGCTGTAGCGGTCGTTGAGGCCGATCCACCACGCCGTCGCGTCGTTCACCGACTCGGCCAGCGCCCAGGCCCAGGCTTCCTCGGTGGCATCGTCGAGATCGACAAGGTGGTAGCCGCGCGAGGCACACTCGGACTGCGCGCTCTCCCAGCTCGCGGGGCTGCCGACGAAGAAGTACCGGTGATCGTCGTACTCCGCCAGCGTCCCGGGACAGTCCGCGCCGTTGTCGACGGTCCCGTCGCAGTCGTCATCGGCGGCGTTGCAGCGCTCCGCCGCGCCGGGGAGGGCCTCGGCGTCGCTGTCGTCACAGTCGGTGCCACCGGCCGACTCCGCGTCGACCCCGTCGCCGTCGGCGTCGAGATCGGACACCAACCCGTCGCAGTCGCTGTCGACCGCGTCGGCGGCCTCGGCGGCGCCCGGGTAGGCGCTGGCGTCGGTGTCGTCGCAATCGCTCGGCGACAGGCTCGCGCCCTCGGGCTGCGCGCAGGCTTCCACGGTGCTGGTGCTCCCGGCGTAGCCATCGCCGTCGGCATCGGCGTAGAAGGTGGTGAAGCCCGCGGGGTCCACGCCGGGGTCGTCGTCGTCCACCAGGCCGTCGCAATCATCGTCGACGTCGTTGCAGCTCTCGGTGGCGGCGGGACCGATGCTCGCGGTGCTGTCGTCACAGTCGCCGGCTAGGTCGACGTAGTCCGGCTCGGTGGCACAGGCCCGGACGCTCTCGCCGCCGTAGCCGTCGCCGTCGGCGTCGACGTAGCGGTCGTAGGTGCTGCACCCCGCCTCGCAGATGAAGCTGCCGAGGGTGGCGCAGTCCTTGTCGTTCCACGCGCCTGCCCCGGTGTAGGCGTACCAGGTGCAGTCCTCGTTGCCGCCGAAGTCGTTGGGCTCGCCGGCGCGCCAGTTGGTGTAGGGGCTATCGCTGCCGCCGTCCCACTGGTAGCTGCCCTCGGTGCCCGCGTCGCCGAGGCCGATCCACCAGTTGGCGGTGGCATCGACGGACTGCGCCTGCGCCCAGATCCAGGCGTCCTCGCTGGCGTCGTCGAGGTCGGCGAGGTGGTAGCCGAAGCCCGCGCAGTCGGCCTGCGCGTCGGCCCAGGTGGCACCGTCGACACAGAAGAGGAAGTCGTGGACACCGTCGTTCGCCGCCGTGCAATCCGCCAGTTCCGCCTTGGGGCTCGCGGGGAGGCCGGGGCGAGCGGGGATTTCGGCGCAGGCGAGGAGCCACCACATCAGCAGATCCTATCCCGCGCCGATCCCTGCCCGCGTGCGCCCGCCCGCCGGGGTGGCCACCGCCGCGGAGCGCCGCCTGCCCTGGGGCTGGAGGCGGTCGCCGGCCCCCCGGGCGCGACTATCCCCCCCAGGATGCGACACTCGGCAAACTATGCCACCCTCGATGCGACAGTCGGGCCCCCCGGCGGCCACTTCCGCGGGATCTCGGCCGGGTGGCACACGAAAACTCCGCCTTTGCCCGCTCGCCCCGCGAGGCGCCGCCCGGCACTTTCGCAAATCCGGGGGCATAGTCGCCGCGAAGTCGCGTTTTCACCCCCATAGGTCCCACCAGGGCGCTCCACACCGCGCTACCAGCCCGCGATGCTCGCCCTCGCCGCCCTCGCCCTCGCCTCCGACGCTTCCCTCGGCGTCCACGACCCTCTCCTCGCCGCCGTGCTGGAGGAACACTGGACGGCTCAGATGTACGTCTCCCCGGTGTGGGCCACGCAGCTCGGCGACCACCGCTACGACACCCGCCTCGACGACAACAGCGAGGCGGCGCGCAAGCGATGGCAAGACAAGCGCCAGAGCTACGCCGACCGCGCGCGCAAGCTCGCTGGCCTGGCCCCCGGCGACGCGCTCACCCGCGACCTGCTCGTGGCCAAGCTCGACGACGAGCTGCGGGTGGAGCGCGAGTGTCGCTTTGCCGAGTGGTCGTTCTCGGCGCGCAGCAACGCCCTTGTGTACGCCGCCGACCTCGGCCGCGCCCACGCGGTGAAGACCGTCGACGACGCGGGCAATCTCGTGGCCCGCTACCAGAAGCTGCCGGGCTGGATCGACACCGAGGTGCGGAACCTGCGCCTCGGGCTCGACGACGGGCTCGTCGCCAACCGGGCGAGCGTGGAGAAGGTGATCGCCATGGTCGACGAGGAGCTGGCCGCCGCCGAGCCAGACTCGGCCCTGGCCGCGCCGCTGCGCGAGGCCTACCCGATCCCGGGCGACAAGCTCGGCGCGTTCCACGCGGGCCTCCGCCAGGCCCTTCCCCCGGTGCGCGCCGCCCTCCAGCGTTACCGCGACTTCCTGCACGCCGAGATCCTCCCCCGCGCCCGCGGCGATGGACTGGAGGGCCTCGCCGCGCTGCCCCTGGAGGGTTGCTACGCCGCCCGCGTCCGGCAGGAAACCACCAAAGAGCTCGACCCGGACACACTCCACCAGAAAGGTCTCGACGAGCTGGAGCGGATTCACGCCGAGATGGCGCCTGTCGGCGAGAAGCTCTTCGGCACCACCAGGAAGTCGGAGATCTTCTCGCGCCTGCGCTCCGACCCGGCGCTCCACTTCGACACCCGCGAGGCCGTGGAGCAAAAGGCCCGCGAGGCGCTGTCCCGCGCGCAGGCGGCCGTCCCGAGGGTGTTTGGGACGCTGCCCAAGGCGGAGTGTGTCGTCAAGCCCATCCCCGACCACGAGGCGCCCTACACCACCATCGCCTACTACTGGCAGGCGGCGCCCGACGGCAGCGAGCCCGGCGTCTACTATGTGAACACCTGGCAGCCCACCACCCGGACGCGCTTCGACGCCGAGGTGCTCGCCTTCCACGAGGCGGTGCCGGGGCACCACTTGCAGATCGCCATTGCCCGGGAACTCCAGGGCGTGCCCAGCTTCCGGCGATTCGACGAGCTGACGGTGTTCATCGAGGGCTGGGCGCTCTACTCGGAGCGACTGTCCGACGAGCTGGGCCTCTACTCCGGCGACCTCGACCGGATGGGCATGCTCGGCTTCGACGCCTGGCGCGCCTCGCGGCTGGTGGTCGACACCGGCATCCACGCGATGGGCTGGAGCCGAGGCGAGGCCGAGGATTTCCTCCGGGAGAACACCCCGCTCGCCGAGAACAACATCGTCAACGAGGTGGACCGGTACATCACCTGGCCGGGACAGGCCCTTGGCTACAAGCTCGGCCAGTTCGAGATCCGGCGGCTCCGAGCCGAGGCGGAGCAAGCGCTCGGAAGCCGCTTCGACCTCGCCGGCTTCCACGACACCGTGCTGGGCGCCGGCGCGGTGCCGATGGCGGTGTTGGAGGCGAGGGTCAGGGGGTGGGTGGAATCGAGGAAGTAGCCCCCGAGTCTCAGCGGCTGCCTCCGAGGAAGATCCATATGCTACCTGAATCGTCCTCCCAGTTCCCCCGATCAGAGCCGACGACCAGATCTTCGAAGCCGTCGCCGTTGGAATCGCCGGCGGCCAATGCGGCACCGAGGTTCTCCCACTCGAGGCCGCCGAGAATGCGCGCGCCGCCTGGTTCGCCCAACTCCCGCGCACCCTCGAACGGCCCGTACTCCACGTAGACGGCGCCGGCGTTGGAGGCCGCGGTGCTCGCCACCGAGTCAGACACGGAGATGTCCCGGTGGCCATCGCCGTCCAGGTCAAGCGTCACGATCTCCGCCCCGAAGCCACTGTCCGAGCAGTCGCCGCCGGACAACAGGGGCGAGTCCGTGTCGAATCGGGGCAGGCCAGCCTCGATCACCGTTCGCACGAGTTCGCACGTCGGATCGCTCCGGTCGCCCACCGCCATCGTCGTCATCAGCTCGTCGCGACCGTCCCCGTCGATGTCCGCCGCGTGGTAGGCGAAGGCACCCCAGGCGCCCGCGTAAGCGTCGTCGTCCGGCCATGTCCCGCCGAGGCGAGCGTCGGCCTCCCGGCCCTCCGCGTCAGTGGAAAGGGGACCGAAATACAGGTCCATGAGTTCATCATCGGCGAGCAGAAGCTCGTGCTCGCCGTCACCATCCAGATCCCCGGCGTCACTCGGAATGACGGCCCAGCAGTCCTTCCCTACGTTCGCCGTCGCACCGAGCCGTGCCAAGTCTGGGACCGCGAACACGCCGGGCGCTGCGGCGTCTGCGACCCACGCGCCATACTTGCAACTGTCGTACGTCACGTACCAGGCGGCCGTGTACACGAGTGAGCCACCAACAGCCTCCGGGACGAGGGCGGCGTCTCCGGTGCTCCAGCGCTCCTCAGCATCGTCTCCCGGGGGGCGCCAGCGAAGATCCACCTCGGCGTCGTCGCGAGTAAGCCCTCCAAGCAGGTGGACGTAGTACAACGCCCCGAGATCCTCCTCCTTCGCACCGTAGATCGAGGCCACCAGACCCGCCCGGTCAGCCCCCCCGGCGACTGCCAGTTGCGTGGTCCACAGGAACGAGTCGGAGTCCATCTCGGAGAGATCCACCACGCCATCGAGCCCGAGGTTCGACTGGAGGATCGGTGGAAATGGGCCGTGAAGGGCGAGCACGTCTGCGGTTTGTGCCCTCGGCACGCGCGTCACGACGTCCGCGAACCCGTCGGCATCGATGTCTCCCGCGTGAACGCTGGCGCCGAACCCGAGGTCCGTGTCGGGTCCCAGGATCACCACCTGCGCGGCCTCCACCCCGAGGTCACCGACCAGCGCCGGTGCGCAGCCGTCGTCGACAATATCGTCGCAGTCCTCGTCCCGGCCGTCACACGTCTCCGTCGATCCCGGGTAGATAGATGCGTCACTGTCATCGCAGTCCTCCGGAGACCGAGTGCCATCGCCATCAGCATCATCTCCGGGATCCCCGCTTTCAGCCCCGGTCTCAGGAAGATCGGACGCGGCAGAATCGCCGTCGCCGGTGTCGGTCACCTCGCCCGTGCCACCGTTGGGTGCGACATCGCTATCATAGCCCAGCTCAGGAACACAACCTCCGAGGATGAGTGCGTGCCACATGGTTCACCACACGTTCGCGTAGCCGCGAAAGGCTGTCCCGTTCCGCTGGTAGCCTGCATCGCACTCCAGCTCCACCGCCCATACCACGCTGTCGCTCGAGTCGAACTCGTTCACCATCGCCGTGTTGGTCCCACCCACTTCGGCACAGGTGGCGAGGGCGTGCCCGGCCAGCATCTGCCAGAGAGACGAGCCCGTGGGGCAGTAGAGGTCGGCCGCACCGAGGTCTTCCATCGTGTACTGGGCCGTGGCGGAGGCGGTCCCGGCGGAGGCATCGAGGTCGTACACCACGCCGCGGCTCACGCCGCTGCCACCCGACGCGGGCGAGGCGTAGTCCCGCCAGTCAAAGGTGTCGCTCGGCTTGAGGCCGTGAAGGGTGAACTCGTGGGACGTCTTGTTGAAGGAGGCAGCCGTCGAACGCGGCTCCTGACATCCCACCGGCAGGTCCTCCCCGAACTTGATGAAGGCATTCGACGCCACGTCGGTGGTGACCGTGCAATCAAACCGCAGGCTGTTGTCGGCCTGCTGGGTGCACGTGGCGCCCGTGATGACTAGCGCCCAGGCCGGGGAGCTACCCCCCCGCAAGAACCATGCCAAGAATCAGCGACTGCATAGCTTTCTCCTACCGTGCAATTAGCACGATGTTACGACGGCGCAACCCACTTCAGCAGAGGACTCCAACCCCCCGCTCCACCCCTCGCCCATCGACCGTCGTCGCCACCGCCCGGGCCCTCTCCCCGAGGGCCAGCGCCTGCCGGATGGCCCCGGCCAGTCGCGCGGCGCCGAGCTGCCCGCGAGGCACCGTCCCACCGGACACCCCCGCCCTGAGCGCGCGGGACGCCCAGTAGAACTGGTCGAACACGTGGGGCACCACCACCTGCGGCACGCCCGCCCGCAGCGCCGTGGCCGTCGTCCCCGCGCCGCCGTGATGGACCACCACCGCGCAGCGCGCGAACAGGGCGGCGTGATTGACGTCGCCCACCGCCTGCTCGCCGGTGAGTCCCGCCCAGCCGCTCCCCACCAGCAACCGGACACCCGCTTGCCGGGCGGCCTCGGCCAGGACGGCGCGCGTCCTCCCGGGATCACCGTCCGGCATGGAGCCGAAGCCCGCGTACACCGGCGGCGGACCCGCAGCCAGGAATCGCTCGACATCGGCGGGGAGCGGCCGCTCGTCGCGCAGGAAGAAGGTGCCGACCTGGGTGGCCGGCACGTCGACATCGGCGGGAATCGGAGACAACGCGGGCTCGCTGGCCACGATCACCCCCGGCGACAATCGCTGCCGGTACACGTCGAGCACCGGGGCGAGCCCGAGATCGCGCCGGGCGGCGTTGATCCGCGACCGGAACCACAACTTCCAGACGCCGCCGTTCATCCACCACGTGAAACGGTTGAACCACCGGGGCATGTCCTGCATCGGCAGGCCGGGGAAGGGGTGTTCGCCCGAGGGCAAGACCTGCGGCGAGAGCGCCACGTGACGGTAGGGAATCCCGCGCGCCTCGGCGAGCGACACCGCCACGTCGTACACCGAGGCCGACACCACCCGGTCCGCCCCCTCCACCAGCGGGCGCAACTCGCGCGCGTGTACCGCGATCTCCGACTGCATGATCGGCAGCGCCTTGCGCGGGCTCGTGCCCACGTGGCGCATCGCCACCTCGAAGTCCACCCCCACCCCGTGCGCCTGGAGGCCGAGCGATCTCGCCCATTCGACCGCATTGGGCGGCAACGCCACCGTCACCTCGTCACCGGACGCCCGTAACCCCAGCGACAACGCCAGCATCGGCTGCACGTCGCCGCGCGTGCCGAAGGTGACGACGAGGACTCTCACGCGTCAGGCGCCGCGGAGGTGCAATCGCCGTGGTCCGACATCGACCTCCCGGCTCCACATGCGCTCGTCCCACGTGAGCCCTGGCCGAAGGTCGAAGACGATGAGCCAGCCCTCCGTCACCCCCATGGTGTCGAGGTAGGCGCTGAGCTGGGCTTGCCCCTCGCGCAAGACCCGCTCCGGCGAGTGCAGCCCGGGCACCACCCGCTTGAGTTCGATCACGGTGCGGTGTCCCGCCAACTCGACGCAGAGGTCGACCCGTCCGGTGCCCGCGGCGAACTCACGGTGCACCTGCCCGCCGCCGTTGACCACCTTCTGCAAGAAGGCCATGAACGCGAGGTGGACGGTGGCCTCGTGGTAGCCCGCCGGGGTGTTGCGCACCGCGAAGTCGGAGTTCTCGCGCCACCACTGGAGGAACTGATCCACCAGCAAGGGCGCGTCGAGCGTGCCGTCCGGTCGCAACCAGGCCGCCTCCGGCAGCGGCAAGTTCGACTGGGCCCGATAGCTCACCTGCCGCGCGAGCACCTCGCGGTAGATCGGGTTGGCCGGCGTGGGACCGGAGCGGCCGCGCACGAGCAGGCCGAGGTCGACACAGTAGTCGAAGTCGTCGCTCGCGGTGTCGATGTCGTCGGCCCCGACGAGGACCCGCGACACGATCGCCGCCACCCGCGGCTCCTCCAGTCGACGCGCCAGGTTGTCGAGATGGGTGACGCGCGACACCACGAGCTGCTCCTTGGCCTCGTCCACGTGGGCGGCGGTGATCGACACGGAGCGGTCGGTCACCAGCTTGTCCATGCAGATGGCGCCGAGCTTGTTGGCGAGGAAGGGCTGACCTTGCGACCAGTAGTAGGCTCGCGCCACGGCCGCCGGCTCGAAGGCCTGCCCGGTGTCGGCGGCGTGCTGGGCGTACAACTCGCCCACCTCGGCCTCGGTGAAGTTGCGAAGAGTCAGCGACTCGGCCTTGATGTTGAAGGGCGAGCCTGGATTGACCGGGACGCCGTCCTTCGCCGCCGCCAGGTAGTCCCTGAGATCCCTCATGCCGACCAGGGCGATGGACGCGGGGAAGCGGCCGGGGCGCAGGTGGAAGCCGGATCGGAGCTGGCGCAGGAGGCTCACCATGGCCTCGCCGGTGACGACATCCACCTCGTCGAGCAAGAGCACGAGGCGGCGCGGTGCCAAGGCCATGGCCCAGGCCTCGAGCCAGTGGGCGAGGCGCTCGCCTGCCGCCGCGCCGCGGGGCTCGGGCGGCTGGTCGGTGATCGGCAAGTCGGCGCGAGCGCCCCGCGCGATGGCCTCTAGCCACCGGGGCTCCGCCTCGGCCAGTGTCGCCCCCTGGCTGGTCTCGATCGTGGCGTGGAGCGCCACCACGCCCTGCGCGCGAAGCGTGGCGGCGAAGCTGCGCATCGTGGTGGTCTTCCCCGTCTGGCGCGCGGCGTGGACCACGAAGTACAGGTCGCGACGCACGAGCGCGCCCAGCTCCGGAAGGCGGCGCTCGGCGGGCAGCATGTAGTGTCGGCTCGGCTCGCAGGGGCCGGTGGTGTTGAAGAAACGCTCCATGCCCGGGCAGCCTAATCGCCGCCGCCCGGGCCCGTCATCCCAGCGCCGCCTTCCACGCCGCGAAGCTGCCGCCCCCTTCCACGGCGCGCACCACCGCCTCGCCCTCGGCCACGCCCCCCTGGGCCAGCCGGTACTCCACCCAGGCCCAGCGCGCCGAGGTGGGCCGCAGCTCGGCGCGGTGACCCCGGAGTCCGCTCCTGATGCGCTCCAGTCGTTTCTCGACCGTCTTGATCCCGGCGAACGGCGCCCCGTCGAGCGGCGTGTGTACCTTCGGGACAAAGGGCGCCACGCCCAGCGCCACCGGGTGAATCGCCGCGAGCTTGCGGGTGAAGTGTACCAACTCCTCGATGTCCTCGTCGGTTTCCCCGGGCACGCCCACCATCATGTACACCTTCAGCACCCGGTACTCGTACACGCGCGCCGCCTCGGCGCAGGCAACCAGGTGCGCCTCGGTGGTGCCCTTCTGGATCTCACGGCGCAGGCGCTGCGAGGGCGCGTCGCTGGCCACGGTGAGCGTGGCGTAGCCGCCCTTTCGCAGCAGGCGGGGAATGTCGGGCTTGAGGGCCACGCGGTCGGCCCGCAGCGACGACACTCCCACGCCGCGGCCGCTGTCGACGATGGTGCCGAGGAGATCCACCAGCCGCGGGTGGTCGCTGATCGCGGCGCCCACGAGGCCCACGCGGCGCGCCGCCTCGGGAATCAAAGCGGACAGTCGCTCCGGTTCCACCAGCCGCATGCCCCCGTTGGTGCTGCGCCGCATCACGCAGAAGGTACACGCGCGGTGACAGCCACGCTCCCCCTCGAGCAGGAACATGTCGGCCAGCTCGGTGTCCGGCGTCAATAGGCGCGATCTCGCGGGAAGCAGGTGGTCGTCCGCCTTGGCCACCGGCACCCGCGCCGAGCCCATGTCCGGCACCCACCCCCCGGGCAAGGTCGACACGTGGTCGAACTCGCCCGTGTCGAAGAACCCGGCCACCGCGGGTACCACCACGTCGTCGGCCTCGCCGAGGATCATCGCGTCGGCGTAGGGCATCGCCGGCACCGGGTTGCTGAAGGTGAGCGGCCCGCCGATGAGCACCCGGGGGTGGCGCGGGTCGCGGTCGCGACGCAAGGGGGGGATGCCGGCCCGCGCGAGCAGGTCCACCAGCCCCGCCAGCTCCAGCTCGTAGGCCAGCGACACCGCGATCACCGGGAAGTCGCGCAGCGGCGACAGCGACTCCATCGTGAGCGGCACCTGCCCCGGCTCGTCGGGGAGGAAACACCGCTCCACGCCGAGCCCCGCCTCGGCCAGCACCGAGCAGATCCACTGGTAGCCGAGCGACGACATGCCCACGCGGTAGGGCGAGGGGTAGGCCATCGCCACGCGGTCGCGACCGCGCGGCAGCGGCGGTCCCGTCTCGCGAGCGCGGCGCGCCAGGAGTTGTTCGCGAAGGGCGCGAGGGGCGCTCACCGGGGTCTGTATAGCCGACCGCGGGTTACCTGTTCCGTGATGCTCCTCGCCCTCGCCCTCGTCGCTGTTGCCGAGGAGCAGCGCGTTGTGTACGACGTGTTCATCGGCAAAGACGACGTGGGCGACCGCGAGCTCGCCATCCGCTACCTCCCGCGCGACGACGGCGAGCGCCGCGTGATCTCGCTGGTCTCCAGCGCCACCACGCCGCTCGGCGCGATGAGTGCGCGGGCCTCGGCCCAGTCGGGGCCGCGGGGCGCGAGCTTCACCACCTCGCAGAAGCTCGGCGAGGGCCTGTCGCAAGTGCAGGGCGTGCTCCTGCCCGATGGCGGCTGGCAGATCGTGAGGAGCGACGCCACCGGCGTGTACGAGTCCACGCTCTCCGCCGAGCAGGTGCGGATGACCACGCTCGACGTGTACGATCCCGGCCGCGCGCGGCTGCTCACCGTCCCCGGGCGCATCCACCTGCTCGTCGCCGAGACCGCCGAGCTGGTCGACGGCAACCTGCTCGCCCCCGAGGAAGTCTCCGTCAAGATCGACGGCAAGACAACTAGCGCAACGCGCTGCACCATCGAGGAAGATGGCGAGAAGTTCAACTTCTACTTCGACGCCGACATGGTGCTGCTGCGCTCGGAATTCTACATGTACGGTGCCCAGATCACCACGAGGGTGCGTACCCTCCCCGAGCCGCGCAACTACGGCACCATCGAGGCCATCACCACGCCCGGCGAGGGCATCAAGGAAGCGGAGCTGTAGAGGCAAGGTTAGCGCCGGGGGATGCTCCTCCTCGCCACCGCCGCGCTCGCCGCCTCGCTCGACAACATCGAGATCGGGGGCCCCTGGGGCACCCCCACCACCACCGACGGCTCGGCCGGCTGGTGGAACCCGGCCGGCTTCGCGGCGGCGAAGGGCACCCGGGTGTTCCTCGAGGGCGGCTACATCACCGCCGACTTCGAGTTCGACCGCCAGGGCGACGACAAGGGCGTGGACGCCTACGAGCTCTCCGGCATCGCGCCCACCATCGGCGTGGCCAGCGACCTCGGCATCGACCACGTGGGCCCCGGTCGCCTGGGCGCCGGCCTCATCCTCGCCGTGCCCTACGCGCGTGGCGGCGCCGAGGTGGATCCCCCCGGCGGCGGCCACTTCCACATGATCGACGGCAACAGCCGCGGCATCTGGGCCGGCGCCGGGCTGGCCTACGACATCAAGGACATGCTCAGCATCGGCGGCACCTTCGCCGTGGTACACACGCAGTGGCGCGCCGAGGTCGACCAGGACACCCTCCCCGACCTGCGCAACGCGCTCATCGAGAACGGCGCGGGCGACTTGCTCACCTACACCGATGAAGACCTCGAGAACCCCGAGTACACCGCCGCCCTGGACTTCTCCGACCTCTCCGACACCACCTACTCCTTCTCGGCCGGGGTGCTCATCCACCCAGTCGAGTCCTTCTCGGTGGGTGTCACCTACATCCACGAGGCGAGTGTCGACAACGAGGGCAGCTTCAGCGCCAGCTTCGTGTGCCCGCCGGAAGACGACATCCTCGGCCGCTTCGCCGCCGAGGATACCGGCCTCTGCGACCCCTCCGGCGAGCCGGTGGTGGTGACGGGCACCGGCAACGTGGCGTACACGCTCCCCGGCCGCGTGCAGGGCGGCGTGATGGTCAAGCCGGTGGACTGGCTGCGCACCGAGGTGATGGGCGCGTATGTCATGTGGAGCGCCTACGACGACTTCACCATCACCGTGTCGGAAACCGACCTGGAAGACGAGCGCGCGAAGGAGCTGGTGGAACAGTCGCGCAAGTGGGCCCGCGCGAATGAGGACAGCTTCTGGGTGGGCCTCGACGCGAAAGCCACCGTGGCCGAGAAGTGGACCTTCGGCGGGCGCTACTGGTTCGACAAGGCGGCCGTGCCCGACAAGGCGCTGTCTACCAACAACTGGGACGGCGACGAGCACAACCTGAGCGCGCTGGTAGCCTACCGGCCGCTCAAGTGGATGGACGTGGGCCTTTCATACACCCACCACTTCGTCGCGGAGCGCGAGGTCACCTCGTCCGGCTACTACGTGAGCGTGGAGAGTCCGAACCCCGACGACCGCTGGAACTACCCGCATATGAACGGCACCTACTATGGCGCCATCGATCGCTTCGGCCTGGTGCTGCGCGGCAACTTCGGCGACGCGCCTAGGGAATAGCGCCCCAGAGCGCCTTTACCTTCTCGTCGCGACGACAGCCCATGCGGTAGCTCGTGTACCGGACGGGGTTGGTGTGGTGGAAGTCCTGGTGATAGGCCTCCGCCGGCCAGAAGCGGACGCCGGGCTCGTAGATCCTTGTGACGATCTCCTGCCCGAGCCGCGCCGCGACGCTCGCCTTCACCGCCTCCGCGACCCTCGCCTGCTCGGCGTCGACCGGGAACACGCCGGTCGCGTACTCCGGGCCGCGGTCGCAGAACTGTCCCCCGGCGTCGGTGGGGTCGACGTGGTGGAAGAAGTAGGTGATCACCTGCTCGTAGGTCAACTTCGACGTGTCGTACACCACGTGCAGGCTCTCGAGGTGCCCTGTCCCCTGCCCGGCCACCTCCATGTAGGTGGGGTTGTCCACCTCGCCGCCAGCGTAGCCGCTGGTGGTGGCCACCACGCCCTCGAGCTTGTCGAAGTCGGACTCCATGCACCAGAAACAACCGCCGGCCACCACCGCCACCGCCTGGCCGGACGCGGCCACCGGCACCGCGGCGAAGTCTTCCCCGCGCTCGGGGCTGGTGGCAGCCATGCAGGCGCCAAGGAAGGCAACAGACGCGAGCAACATGATGATCTCCCGGTTCACGCGGCCTGGAACACGAGCGAGGCCGAGTTGATGCAGTGGCGCTGGAGCGTGGGCGGCGGGCCGTCGTCGAACACGTGCCCGAGGTGGCCGTCGCAGCGCGCGCAGCGCACTTCCACGCGCACCATCCCGTGCGAGGCGTCGCGAAGCTCGCGCACGCGATCGGGCTTGCTGGGCCGAGTGAAGCTCGGCCAGCCGGTGCCGCTGTCGAACTTGTCGGCGCTCTCGTAGAGCGCGAGGCCACAGCCACGGCAGAGGAAGCGTCCCCTGTCGTGGTTGTTCCAGTACCGGCCCGAGAAGGCCCACTCGGTGCCCTGCTCGCGCAGCACGTCGAAGGCCTCGCTGTCGAGCCTGGCGCGCCACTCCTCGGCCGTGTGGGCGACCTTCACGATCGCGGCGGGATCAGCCTCGCCGGGGAAGGCGACGGCGGGCTCCGTGCCCGCGGAGGATCGCGAGCAGGCGAAGAGGCTGGCGAGGCTGGCGGTGAAGGCTCGGCGGGTCACGGCGGTTCCGGGTGGATGCCCAAGGTACGGGGGAAGTTGCGCACCTGGATCGGGGCGTGGTGATTCGTGACCAAGGGGGGCTCTCCCGTTGCGCGACCGCAACTGGTCGTGTAAGGTACGTCCACTGGAG
>VGRQ01000040.1 GCA_016875315.1 Deltaproteobacteria bacterium
GACACCGACCACCCCGAGAAACTCAAGGGGATGTACTTCTGGAAGGGCGGGGAGCTGGTGTACACGGGCCAGCCCGGCGGGGTGGACTGGAAGCAGAACCGTCGCCCGGCGCGCCAGTATGTCGACCACGCGCCCTACATGAAGTCGAGCTTCGTGTCGGTGGGCGTGCAGGCCAAGCGCGGCTGCTCGCTCCACTGCATCCACTGTTCCGACACCTTCTTGCTCGGCCACCGCGTGCGCATGCGCGACCCCGTCGACGTGGTCGACGAGATGGAGTTCCTCAAGAAGGAGCACGCCGTCGACCAGATGTTCATGTGCGACCAGATCTTCAACATCCCGGTGTCGCACGCCATCGCCATCTGCGACGAGATCTCCCGTCGTAAGCTCGACCTGAAATGGTCGGCATGGTTCAACGAGCATCGCAACACCCTGCCCGACGAGCTGATGGTGGCGCTCAAGCGCGCGGGCTGCGGGCTCTTGAGCTTCTCCCCGGATCACGTCGACGATCGCATGCTGCGCAACCTCGACAAGAACTTCCGCAAGGAAGACATGCTCTACACCGTCCAGGTTGCCAAGAAGCACGGCATGGACGTGGAGTACAGCTTCTTCCTCAATAGTCCCGGCGAGGATGCCCGATCCCTCTTCGAGATCGTGAAGTTCCTCGCCCATGCCCGCTGGGAGCTGGGCGGCCAGCTCCGCTTGTTCACGCTGTTGATGATGCAGCCCATCCGCCTCTACCCGCACACGCGCTTGCACGAGCTGGCGCGCGAGACCGGCCTCATCGACCGCGACCACGAGCTGGTGGAGGGCCAGTTCTGGAACCCCGGGCTCATGCAGTACGCCACCGCCGGCATCCAGGCGGCGGCGCACACGCTCTACGACGCGCGCCAGTCCTGGCGGAAGGCCCGGGGTAATACCTTCGACTCCGTGGTCCGCGAGTAAGCCTTGCTCCTGCTCCTGGCCTGCGTCCACGCGGCCGCGCCCTTGCCCGAGCCTGTCGCCGCGGTGCCCGACGAGGCGCCTGCCCCGCCCGACGAGGCCGCCGCCGTGGTGCTCATGGAGGCGATGGCGGTGGCCTACGGCAACGGCGACGCCGTCGAGGCCACGCGCCTCGGTCGCGACATGGTCGCCACGCATCCCACGTCGCAGTACGCGCCCCTCGCGCAGGAGTGGCTCGGCCTGCTCGCCACCTTCGGCCAGCCGGCGCCCGAGCTCGCCGTGGCCGAGTGGGTGCGCGGCGGCCCGCCGCCCCCTGATCGCCCGGTGCTCCTGGTGTTCTTCGAGGCCTGGTGCCCCCACTGCCAGCAGGAGTTCTCCCTGTTCCAGGAGGTCCACGAGCGCTACCCGGGCATCAGCGTCGTCGGCGTCACCAAGATGAGTCGCGACACCACGCCCGAGCAACTCGCCGCCTTCCTCGACGAGCGGCACGCCAGCTTCGCCATCGCGCGCGAAGACGAGGGCTCGCTCACCGAGGCCTACGGCATCGAGGGCATCCCGGCGCTGGTGCTGGTCGACCAGGGGCGGATCGCGTGGCGCGGTCACCCGGCGCTGTTGACGAGCACCCTGCTCGATCGGCTGGCCCCCCCGGCCGGCTAAGATGGCCACATGTTGTTCTCGCTCCTGTTCGCCTGCACCACCATCGGCCCCAAGGAGTCCGACAGTGGCGACCCCGCCTCCAGCGACGACGCCGACGGCGACGGCTACCTCGCCAGCGTCGACGACTGCGACGACGGCAACGCGGAGATCCACCCGGGCGCCAGCGAGTACTGCGATGGCGTCGACAACGACTGCAACGACCAGGTTGACGACTCGGTGGTCGACCCCATCACGCTCTACCGCGACGTCGACGACGACGAGTACGGCGACGACGAGCACACCGTCCCCGGCTGCACCGTGCTCGAGGGCTACACCACCCAGGGCGGCGACTGCGACGACCAGAACCCGGTGATCAACCCGGGCGTCGACGAGGGCGAGTGTGCCCTCTCCGACTTCGACTGCGACGGCGTGTTCAATGGCATCGATGGCGACGGTGACGGCGTGGCCTCGTGCGAGGACTGTAACGACGCCGACGCCGCCGTGTCGCCCTCCGAGCGCGAGGTGTGCAACGGCGTCGACGACGACTGCGACGGCCAGACCGACGAGGGACTCGGCACGGAGACGACGTTTGTCGATGCCGACAACGACGGCTACGGCGACAGCAGCACCGCGTCGACCGGCTGCGCCGGCGAGGGCTACTCCTCCGAGGGTGGTGACTGCAACGACGAGGACGACACCGTGTCGCCCGCCGCGGTGGAGCAGTGCGATGGCATCGACAACGACTGCGACTTCGTGCCCGACGACGGCATCTCGGGCACCGGCGAGAGCTGCCCGGCGGAGGACTGCGCGGCGGTCCTCGCCGACAACCCGAGCGTCACCTCGGGCGAGTTCTTCCTCACCATGGGCTTCACCTACTGCGACATGAGCACCGACGGAGGCGGCTGGACGCGCGTGGCCGACGACCTCGCCATCGACGCCGCCGTGACCAGCGGCACCCAGCTCAACGACGGGTTCCTGCGGTGGAACGAGCTCTGGATCGCCTACGGCGCCGGCAACCTCTCGGCCGGCTGCACCTACCCCGACGACACTGGCGCCTGCGTGGCCCTGGCCACGCTCATCGGCGGCGAGGGGCTCGGGCTGATGAGCACCAGCATCGACGTGTGCGGCCAGGCCTACACCGACTACTCCGCCGCCTACACCCTGAGCGGCTTCGACATCTTCATGAGCCGCGCCGAGGCGAGCGACCCCTTCGAGCTCGGCACCGCCGAGGCCCTCGCCGGCTGCAACACCTCCGACAACACCGGATCCGCGACGGTGGACGTGTACATCCGTCGGTAGTTCCCACCAGAGCCAGCCCGGGCGGATCCAGCCCCAGCAGCTAGCCAAGCCCCCGCGAGCCGGCTAACGTCGCCGCCTGCGGGAGTCGTCATGCGCTTCATGTCCCTCGTCCTGTTCCTGGTCGGTTGTCCCGACGCTATTTCCACCGACCCGGGCAAGGACAGCGGCAACGAGGACTTCGACCAGGACGGCGACGGCTACATCGGCGAGGACGACTGCGACGAGGGCGACGGCACCGTCAACGTGGGCGCGCCGGAGTTGTGCGACGGGGTCGACAACGACTGCGACGGCAGCACCGACGAGGAGGCCACCGACATGGCCACCTTCTACGCCGACGCCGACAGCGACGGCCACGGCGACGCGGCGGCGCCCACCGAGGCCTGCGAGCAGCCCAGCGGCTACGTCGAGTCTGCCGACGACTGCGACGATACCGATCCCGCCTACAACCCCGGCGCCGACGAGTCTGACTGCACCGACCCCAACGACTACAATTGCGACGGCTCGGTGGCCTACGCCGACGCCGACGCCGACGGCAGCCCCGCCTGCGAGGACTGCGACGACGGCGACGCGGCGCGTTCGCCGCTGTTGACCGAGTCCTGCAACGACATCGACGACGACTGCGACAGCGAGGTAGACGAAGACGCCGCCGACGCGACGACCTGGTACCTCGACGCCGACCAGGACGGCTACGGCGTGGACACCACGCTGGTGGCTTGCGACCGGCCCGAGGGCTACGCCGAGTACAACGGCGATTGCGACGACGCCACCGGCCGCTACCACCCCGGCGCCGAGGAGGTCGACTGCACCGACCCCAACGACTACAACTGCGACGGGTCTACCGGCTACGCCGACGCCGACGCCGACGGCTTCGCCGCCTGCCAGGAGTGCGATGACAGCGAGGCCAGCATCTACCCGGGCGCCACCGAGTATTGCGACGACGCCGACAACAACTGCGACGGCGAGATCGACGAGTCCACCGCCGTCGACGCCTCCACCTGGTACGCCGACGACGATCGTGACGGCTACGGGGCCGCCGCCGCCGCGGCCGTCGCCTGCGACGCGCCGCTCAACTACGTGTCCGACAGCACCGATTGCGACGACACCGACGTGGAGACGTACCCGGGCGCGCCCGAGTATTGCGACGGGGAAGACGACAACTGCGACGGCACCAGCGACGAGGACAGCGCGCTCGACGCCGCCACCTGGTACGCCGACGCCGACAACGACGGCTTCGGCGACGCCGCGAGCACCGACGTGGCCTGCGACAAGCCGGAGGGCTTCGTGGCCGACAGCACCGACTGCGACGACAGCACCGACCAGGTGTCGCCCGCCGCTACCGAGTACTGCAACGGCACCGACGACAACTGCGACGGCAGCACCGACGAGGACTCCGCCGCCGACGCGATCACCTGGTACGCCGACGCCGACAGCGACGGCTACGGCGACGCCGGCAACACGTACGCGGCGTGCGAGCTGCCGAGCGGCTACACCGCCGACGACACCGACTGCGACGATTCCGACGCCGCGGTGTCGCCCGTCGGCACCGAGATGTGCAACGGTTACGACGACGACTGCGACGGCGAGGCCGACGAGTCCACGGCGCTCGACGCCGCCACCTGGTTCGCCGACGGCGACAGCGACGGCTACGGCGACCCGGGCATCGGCGTGGCCGCCTGTTCCCAGCCGAGCGGCTACGTGGCCGACGACACCGACTGCGACGACACCGACGGTGCCGAGTACCCCGGGGCCACCGAGTACTGCGACGGCGACGACGACAACTGCGACGGCGAGGTCGACGAGGACACCGCCGCCGACGTGCTCACCTGGTACGCCGACCGCGACCGCGACAGCTTCGGCAACGCCAGCGCCAGCGACATCGATTGCGAGCAGCCGAGCGGCTACGTGGCCGACAGCACCGACTGCGACGACACCGACGGCGCCGAGTACCCCGGGGCTACCGAGTACTGCGACGGTGACGACGACAACTGCGACGGCGAGGTGGACGAGGACACCGCCGCCGACGTGCAGACGTGGTATCGCGACGCAGACGGTGACAGCTACGGCTACCGGCTGGCGCGCGACACCGACTGCGACCAGCCAACCGGCTACGTGGCCGACAACACCGATTGCGACGATCTCGACGACGACATCAACCCCGGCGAGGCCGAGGTGTGCGACGACGACGACACCGACGAGGACTGCGACGGCGACGCGGACGACGACGACCCCAGCGCCACCGGCCAGAGCACCTGGCACTGGGATCGCGATGGCGACGGCTACGGCGACAGCTTCCTCGACGTCGACGCCTGCAACCAGCCGGCCGACTACGTCGACAACGCCGACGACTGCGACCCCTTCGAGGTCGACGTCAACCCCGGCGCCCAGGAGGTGTGCGACCGCCGCGACACCGACGAGGACTGCGACGGCCTGAGCGACGACGACGACCCGAGCGCCACCGGCCAGTCGTCCTGGTACCTCGACGGCGACAGCGACAGCTACGGCGACGCCACCACCGGCACCAGCTCGTGCGACGCGAGCCCCGGCTACGTGGCCGACGACACCGACTGCGACGACAGCCAGTCCACCGTCAGCCCGGCCGGCACCGAGGTCTGCGACGACGGCGCGGACGACGAGGACTGCGACGGGCTCGTGGACGACGACGACCCGAGCGTCACCGGCACCTCGAGCTGGTACTACGACGACGACGGTGACGGCTTCGGTGACTCCGCGCTGTCTACCAGCACCTGCGTGGCCCCGGGCGACTACGTGGCCGACAGCACCGACTGCGACGACGACGACGCCACCATCTACCCGGGCGCCGAGGAGGTGTGCGTCGACGGCACCGACAGCGACTGCGACGGGGATCGCAGCGACACCGACTGCTACCACTACGGTAGCGGCGTCGTCACCGACTACGACGACGCGAGCTGGTACGGCCTCACCACCAGCGACCAGCTCGCCTCGGGCCTGGCCGGCGTGGGCGATCTCGACGGCGACGGCGCCGATGACATCGGTCTCGGCGCGCACCTCTACGACACCAGCTACGCCGCCAACACCGGCGCGGCCTGGTTCATGAGCGGCGCCAGCGCCTCGGGGAGTACCCAGCTCACCCAGACCGTCACCGCCATCGCCACCGTCCGTGGCGTCTACCGCTTCAGCGCCGTGGACTACATGGGCTACCAGCTCGATGGCGCGGGAGACTTCGACAACGACGGCGAGCTCGACGTGGTGGTGGGCGCCTACAACACCCGCGTGAACAATGGCACGAGCTACGGCGCGGCCGGCGAGGCGATCGTCTTCTCCGCGCCCTCGGGCGACCTCACCCGCGGCTCATCGTCGGCGGTGCTCGTGGTCCAGGGCAATAGCTCCAGCGAGTATGTCGGTTACGACGTGTCGGGCGGGTACGACGTGGACGGGAACGGCGTTCCCGAGGTGCTGGTGGGCGGCTATGGCTACGACTACGGCGGCACCACCAACACCGGCGCCGCGGGCCTCTTCTACGGCGGTAGCGGCGGTACCGTGCTGCTCTCCTCTGCCGACGTGCTGTTCTACACCAGCACGGCCAGCGACCAGACCGGGCAGGTGCTGGCGATGGTGCCCGATCTTGGCGGCGACGGTCGCGACGAGATGGTGATCTGCGCCTACAAGGGCGACGGCAACGGCAGCAACGATGGCATCGCCTACGTGGTGTTTGGCGACGGCTCGCTCGCCAGTGGCCACCTCTCCACCGTGGCCGACGTGGTCATCGAGGGCTCCGGCACCACCGACGCCGAGCTCTGCCGATCCGTCGACACGGCCGGCGACTACGACGGCGACGGCGACAACGATCTCGTGGTGGGCGCCCACCAGGAAACCGTCACCATCGGGTCGTCCTCGTACTCCGACGCGGGCGCGGCCTACGTCTTTTCCGCGCTGGGGAGCTCGATGTCGGTGGCCGACGCGACGGTCACCCTCACCGGGAACGCGGCGAACCTGAACTTCGGCCGCTCGGTCGCGGGCGGCGGCGACTTCGATGGTAACGGTACCGACGACGTCATCGTGGGCGCCTCGGGTTACGACTCTCCGGCCAGCAACGCCGGGGGCGCCTTCCTGTGGTACGGCCCCATCGCCAGCGGCACCTACGCGCTCGACGAGGCCGACTTCGCCGTCACCGGCGTCTTCAGCTCCGACGCGCTCGGCGGCCAGCTCGCCTTCGCCGGCGACACCGACGCCGACGGCTTCGACGACTTCCTCGTCGGCGCCAGCGGCTGGGACCAGGGCACCAGCGGCAGCAGCTACGGTGGCACCTGGCTCATCCGCGGTAGCGGCGAGTAGCGTCGCGTGTCAGAATGGGGGGCAGGAGCGCCCCCCATGATCCTCTTCTTGCTTGGCTGCCCCGGCTCGGGCGCGGCTGACAAGTCCGACGAGGCCTGGCCCGAGTGGGAGGAGCCCGAGGCCGAGGACTCCGGCGCGCCGGTCGAGGCCGCTCCCGAGGTGGAAGAGGAGTACGACGCCTGCGAGCCCGAGAGTTGCATCGAGCTGGCCGAGGCCGTCGACCGCGGCTTCGCGACGATCAACTACGGTCTGCTCTACCTGAAGATCGACAACGCCGGGCCCTACCCGGTGTGCTTCGAGGACTGGTACGTGTTCACCAGCGACGGCTCCCAGGACGCCCTGGCCGGCATCCCGGGCCAGAGCGAGATCCCCGCGGGCGGCTCGCTGTCGCTGCCCTACGGCCTCTTCGACGAGACGCGGGAAACCTGGTGGTGCGTGGAGGAGAACCAGTCCACCGCCCGGTCCGGCTCCTACGACTACGATGGCGCCCGGGCGCCCGACCGATTGTTCACCTTCGCCGACACCGAGACCGACGAGGACGCCGACCTCGTGGAGGATCACGTCGACGCCGAGGACGAGGGACTGGTGCGCACCCAACACAACGTGTGGGACGAGGTGCAGGGCGAGGTGCTCTTTCTCGTGGGCCGCGAGATGAACTGGTTCGACCTGAGTGATACCCGTTCTGCGGCGGTCGCGCTCCGGGTGACCAACCTCGGGCGCGAGGGCGGCACGGCGATGGTGTCAGAAACCTTGCCGCCCGGTTGGACGCCCTCCGCCTACGATCCCGAACCGGTGTCGGTGTCGCGACCGGGCGACGGTAGCACGGTGATCGCCTGGGCAGTGCGCCTCGACGGCGCCGTGGACGGCTCCAGCTCCAGCGAGCCCGCCGAGTACGACGTGGCCAGCCTGCGCTACACGCTTGACTACGAGAACGACTGCCAGGCTCGCGAGCAAGGCTTCGCGCCCACCGCGCGCTGGACCGGCATCGACGGCCGCCCCCACGACTCCGAGGGCAGCCCGCTGGTCATCGAGTGCTGCGCGCCGGAAGAGGAGTTCACCGGTCCCGAGGGTACCGTCCCCTAGTCGCCCCTGGTGTACGCCCGCTCGTACTCCAGGTTGCCGAAGGCGTCGTAGAAGGCGCCACGGAAGGTCTTTCCCTCGATCTCCACCCAGAGGAAGCCCTCGGTGTCCATCTCGAACCACGTGGGGTTCTCGCCGTCGAGGTAGCTGACCTTGCCGCCGGCCCCGCTCACGATCAGCTCCGTTCCCCCGCAGGTGTCCTCGAGCCACTGGCGGCTGTGGTCGTGACCGCACAGGTACACGTCGACCTTGCCGCACACGGAGCCGTCCATGAATTCCTTCACGAAGGCGCCGTCCCAGATGGGCATGGGCGAGGTGTAGCCGTCGTACACGCCCATGTTGCCGTGTGGCCCGTTGGAGAGGATCGGGTGGTGCCCGTAGGCGATCGTCCACTCGGCGTCGCTCGCGGCCACGGCGGCGTCGAGCCACTCCTGCTGCCCCTCGTAGAAGCCCCACATCATCGCGGTGGTGTCGAGGCCGAAGAGATCGACGAGCCCGTAATCGACAGTGTAGTAGAGGTCGGGGAAGCGCCAGCGATCCGAGAGCGCCGCGTAGTCGATGTAGAGCTGTCCCTTCCAGAACTCGTAGCCTGCGCCGTTGCCGCCGTAGTCGTGGTTGCCGGTGACGGTCCAGAAGGGGAAGCCGATCTCGGCGTAGGGCACCTCGAACTTCTCGTCGAACTGGGGGTCGTCCACCGCCTCTACGCCGGTGTTGTAGAAGTTGTCGCCCATGTAGATGGCGAAGTCGCAACCCCGCGCCGCGCACACGTCGCGCATCGCGTCGGCCACGTCGAACTGCGCCGGGTAGGCGGTGCCCGCGTCGCCGAGGGCGACGAAACGCACCACGGACTGCGGAGACATGTCCACCTTGACCCCGTGAGTCTCCGAGCTCCCGGGCGGGTGCGCGGCCAGCTCGTCGCGGGCGGGGTAGTCCTCGTGGACGGGGTCGGGGGTGAAGTCCTCGTCGGGAAGGGCTTCCCAGCGGGCGCAGGCGGCAAGGGCGATCACCACCTCGCCATCGTGCCACAATTGCCGCCGGATGACGACCGCGCCGCCCCTCCACCTGGCCGAGTTCCGACTGGTCCGCGCGCTGCGCGCCCAGGAGGGGGAGGGGCCGTTCACGCAGTTGTGGAACGCGCAGGCCGGGCATCTCTGGTCGGCGGTGCGCGGCGCGGTTCGCTCCGACGCGGAGGCCCTCGGTTGGCTTGCCTCCTTCCGCATCGACCTGGCCGAGAAGGCCGCTAGCTTCAACCTCGAGGAGGCTCTCGGCGCGCAGGTGGGCCGGGCCCTCTACCATCACCTGCGGGACGGCCTCCCCGCCGGCGGCGAGCTCCCCGCCGCGCGCCTGCCGCCCACCCAGGAAGGCGTGGCGGAGCTTCCGCCGCGGGTACGCCTTGGCTACCTGGTGGACATTTTGTTCGACTGGACGCCGCCCGACCCCGCCGTGCGCGCCGCCTACCGGCTCCTGGAGCCAGCGGCCGACACCAACGCGCGCCTCGTCGTCTACACCGCGTGCCTGCGCTCCCCGCCGGTGGAGGCTTTGATCTTCCCGCCGGGACTGCCGCCGTCGATGCCCGCGCCGCGCCGCTACCGCCCCAGCCCGCTCATCGCCGCCCTTGGCACCGCGCTTCTGGTCGCCGCGATCGCGTGGTACCTCGCGTAGATCGCCAGGGGCGAAGGCTGCGGGGTTCCCCGGTGGGGGGCGGCTTGCGCTAAGCTGCGGCCCTCGCGAGGTACGCGCGCATGGCCGACGAACGCAAATCCACTTCCACCGGGGCCGGCACCGGGGCCCGCCTCGGCGAGCTGCTGGTTCGCGAGAACCTCATCTCGCCGCTCCAGCTCCAGAAGGCGATGGAAACGCAGCGGAGCACCGGGGGTCGCCTCGGGCACCAGCTCACCAAGCTCGGCTACATCGAGGAAAACGAGCTTACCGCCTTCCTGTCGAAACAGTACGGCGTGCCGAGCATCAACCTCAGCGACTTCGAGATCGACGCCGAGGTGCTGAAGGTCATCCCGAAGGAAGTAGTGGTTCGGCACCAGGTGATTCCCATCAACAAGTCAGGGAACACCCTGATCGTTGCCATGGCCGACCCGTCGAACATCTACGCCGTCGACGACATCAAGTTCATCAGCAACTTCAACGTCGACGTGGTGGTGGCCTCCGAGGGCCAGATCGCCGAGGCCATCGAGAAGTACTACACGAGCAACGTCACGTTCGAAGACGTGATGGTCGACTTCAACAGCGGCGAGGAAGACCTCGAGCTCACCAGCGACGTCGACGAGGACATCAACGTCCTCGACCTTGAGAAGTCTGCGGGCGACGCGCCGGTGGTCAAGCTGGTGAACCTCGTGCTCCTCGACGCCATCCGCAAGGGCGCGAGCGACATCCACATCGAGCCCTACGAGAAGCAACTCCGCATCCGCTACCGCATCGACGGCATGCTCTACGAGGTGATGAAGCCGCCCCTGCGGTTGAAGCACGCGATCACGTCGCGACTCAAGATCATGTCGAACCTCGACATCGCCGAGCGTCGCTTGCCGCAGGACGGCCGCATCAAGCTGAAGATGGGCAAGGGCAAGGAGATGGACTTCCGCGTGAGCATCTGCCCGGTGCTCTGGGGCGAGAAGACCGTCATGCGGCTCCTCGACAAGTCGAACCTCCAGCTCGACATGACGAAGCTCGGCTTCGAGGAGAGCATCCTCCGCAGCTTCAAGGAGGCGATCAACAAGCCCTACGGCATGATCCTCATCACCGGCCCCACCGGCTCCGGCAAGACGACCACGCTCTACTCCACGCTGTCTGAGCTCAACAAGAGCACGCACAACATCAGCACCGCCGAAGACCCCATCGAGTACAACCTCTACGGCATCAACCAGGTGCAGATGCACGACGAGATCGGGCTCAACTTCGCCGCGGCGCTCCGCTGCTTTTTGCGGCAAGACCCCGACATCATCATGGTCGGCGAGATCCGCGACTTCGAGACGGCGGAGATCGCCGTCAAGGCGGCCCTCACCGGCCACTTGGTGCTCTCGACGCTGCACACCAACGACGCGCCGTCCACGGTGTCGCGACTCTTGAACATGGGTATCGAGCCCTTCCTCGTGGCCTCGTCGGTCAACCTCATCGGCGCCCAGCGCCTCGTGCGCAAGCTCTGCGCCGATTGCAAGGTCCCTGTCGAGGTCACCCGCCAGCAGCTCATCGACATCGGCATCCCGCCCGAGGAGACCGACAGCGTGAAGCCCATGCGCGGGCAAGGCTGTCGTACCTGCAACAACACTGGCTACAAGGGCCGAATCGCCGTTTACGAGATCATGGTCGCCAACGACGAGGTGAAGGAGTTCATCCTCAACGGCGCGTCGACCCTGGAGCTCAAGCGCGAGGCCATCCGGCAGGGCATGAAGACCCTGCGCATGTCGGCGCTGACGAAGTTCCGCGAGGGGATGACCTCCCTGGAAGAGGTCGTTCGCGTGACGGCGCCGGACTAGGCTGTAGGCTGTAGGCTGCAGGGGGGCGGCGATGGATCGTCGGTGGCTGCGCGTCCTGAGCTCGGCGGTGGGGATTGGCGTCCTTGGCGTGGCGCTGGCGGCGGCGGGGTGTTCGCCGGAGCCTCCGGGGAAGGGGGCGCGGAAGGAGAAGAAGGAGAAGCAGGAGAAGAACGGCGAGGCGGCGCTGGTGGACTGGGCCCCGGTGCCGCAGGCGCTCCTGGCCAACGACGCGGCCGAGCTGGCGCGGGCGCTCGGGCAGCTCTCGCCGGCGCCGGCCTCGCGGGGGACGGCGCCCGACATCGCGGTGATCGTGCTCGACACCGTTCGGGCCGACCACCTCGGCGTGTATGGCTATGGTCGCGACACGTCGCCACGGCTGGATGCCTGGGCCGAGGGGGCGCGCGTCTACACCCGGGCCTACGCGGACGGGCCCTGGACCCTGCCCTCGCACGCGTCGATGTTCACCGGCCTGCCCGCGCGGCTACACGCGGCGCGGAGCCTCGACCTGGGCGACCCGCGCAAGGGGGCGCCGCTCGACCTCGCCTTCGAGACCGTCCCCGAGCGCCTGCGAGCGGCCGGCTACGCCACCATCGGCATCGCCGGCAACCGCGCCTTCCTCGACCCGGCCTACCAGCTCGACCAGGGCTTCGACGCCTGGCTGTGCAACAACCTCGAAGAAGACACCCGTGGCGTGGCTTACAACGCCGCCGACAGGGTGGCGCCGCTCGGCCGGGCGGTGGGTGTTCGCGAGGAACGTCCCACCTTCCTGTTCCTGAACTTCATGGATGCCCACACGCCCTACAAGGCCCGCCGCGGCTACGTGAAGGAGCCCGCCAAGCTGGTGAAGAAGGTGATCCCGGGCAACAAGGGCTTTCGCAAGGTGGCGACGGCGCTCATGCGCGGCAAGCCCATCGATCCCGGCTACATCGCCAGCTGGGTGGAGGCCTACGACAGCGAGCTCCGCTTCGTCGACGAGCACGTGGGCACGGTGCTCGCGGCGCTGGGCGAGTTCGAGTACGTGTTCGTCCTCGCCGACCACGGCGAGTACCTCGGCGAGCACGCGCTCGTGGAGCACGCCAAGGACGTGTACGAGCCGGTGATTCACGTGCCCTTCATCGCGAGGGGGCCCGGCTACGCGCCCGGTCGCGACGAGCGCATGATCCAGACTCACGACCTCGCGTGGATGGTGCTCGAGGCGGCGGGGTTGCCCGTGCCCGCCGAGATGGAGCGCACCGCCGACCTCGCGGTGTCGGAGCTGCACTACACCCTGAAGAAAGACCTCGGCAACGCCGACTACGGCGACCGCTTCAACCGGGTGCGGCGGGCCTACGTGAGCGGCGCGCACAAGCTGATCGC
Organism: Deltaproteobacteria bacterium; assembly: GCA_016875315.1. Classification (GTDB taxonomy): domain Bacteria; phylum Myxococcota_A; class UBA796; order UBA796; family SXON01; genus SXON01. The sequence goes on from VGRQ01000040.1 coordinate 13,110, forward strand.
CGGCTCCGACGGGCACGAGGAGCGCTACGACCTGGCGCTCGACCCCGGCGAGGACCGGCCGAGCGCCAGCTTGCCCGCGCTGTTCGACGGCCTCGACGCGCGCTGGACGGCGGCTCGCCCGGAGCGCCCCGTGGTGCCCGCGAGCGGCTCGCCCGCCGAGCCCCCGGACGAACAACTGCGCGCGCTGGGCTACGTGGAGTGAACATGGTCCCGCTTCCCACCCTGGCCCCGAGCCTCGACGACTTCCGAGCGGCGCTGGCGGCGCTCCCCGTCGACCAGCAGCGCAACTTCATGCACGGCCTGCCGAAGCGCGAGATGCGGAAGCTCTGGGAAGAGGGCGCCGCGGTGTTGCTCGAGGAGATGATCGGCGGCGAGGGCGAGATCGTGGTGCAGGAAGGCCAGAACGACCTGCTGCCCTTCTTCGACCGCTTCGAGAAGCACGTGGTGCGTCGCGAGGGTGGGGCGCAGGGCATCAACGTGCAGCGCTTCGCCTGGGCCACCGGTCCCGGCCACTTCACCTTGCGACAGGAGGGCCCCGAGGTGTGGTTCGACTACACCGTCGTCCCGGCCTCGGCGCCCCAGGGCTGGCCACCGGTGGTGTCCAACGAGCAGGGCCTGTCGAAGCTCGTGTACGGCCACATGATCGATCGCGTGCGCGGCGTGATCCCGGGGATGACCGTGGGCAAGGTGTTCCGCCACGGCAAGCCCGAGGAGCACTACTTCATGCTCTCGCGCCGCTAGCGCCCCCGGGGACCGGCTAGGCGATATCGGGGTCGATGCCCAGCGCACGCAGGCGCGCCGCGAGGGCGTTCGCCCTGTCTCGCTCGTTTGCCTCGCCGTGCCGGGCCGCCTCTGCCTCGCGCTGGGCCGCCTCTGCCTCGCGCTGGGCCGCCTCTGCCTCGCGCTGGGCCGCCTCCGCCTCGCTCTGGGCCGCCTCCGCCTCGCGCTGGGCCGCCTCCGTCTCGCGTCGCGCCGACCTCGCCTGGCTCCGGAACTTCGTGGCCTCGCGCCGCGCCTGGGTGCGCTCGGCCTGCGTTTCGCGGAGCACGGCCTCTTGCTCGGCGATCTCCACGCGCATCTCGTCGCCGGCCCGGAATGGCCGTCCGTCTGGCCCCGTGACCTGGAGTTCGTCGTCGCGCACGATCATGTGAACGCCGGTGAGGGGGCTCGTCCAGCCCTCCGCCACGTTCACCGGCTCCAGGGTGTTCGCCCCGCCCCGCACGAAAACGGTGAGCGCGCATCGCTCGGGATCCCACGCCCAGAACTCCTGCACGCCGTGGCGCTCGTACCACTGGAGCTTGTAGACCTGGTCGGCAAAGGTGTTCGAGGGGGACCAGACCTCGACGACAACGGCGGGCGCCACGCCCTCCTCGCGCCACTGCTTGTACGACGGCCGGTGTCCCTTGGGACGGCCAAAGGCGATGTACGCGTCGGGCGCCGTGCGGATGTCGGGCCGCCCTTCGACCGGGTACCAGAAGTTGTCGGCCCCCACGAAGTCGTCGGGACGCAGATAGTCGAGATTCTCGGCGAAGCGCACGATCCACTTGTACTGTTTCGTGCTCTCAGACATGGGGAGCCCGTCGCTCGCCGGGTACATCTGCTCCTCGCGCATGCGCAAGCGCGGAACTCGTTTTTTCAGTGCCATGTTCGCGGGCAAGTATGCCTCCGGGCGGGTTGTTGGTCAACGCGGGTGTCACGCGGGCCGCGTGAGCAAGCGCCGTGCCGCAGAATCCTCGGCGTTTCCCCGTGTTGCCGGCCGACAGCCGTCAGCCGCCCGGGTGACGCCCGTCGCCCAGCCCCTCTCGCGCCGCATACACGGCCATCCGCAGCGCGAAGGCGGCGCCGTCGAGCCCGCCGTGCTGCGAGTCGCCCCCCGAGCGCGGGCGCATGGGCACGTGGACCTCGGTGACCCGCCAGCCGCGGCGCACGGCGCGAACGAGCACGTTGGCGTCGGCCACGTCGCTCGGGTAGTCGTCGGCGAAGGACTCGAAAACCGGCCGCCGGAGCGCGCGCATGCCGCTGGTCACGTCGCGTAGCCGATGTCGCGACAGCAGGCTCGCCCAGAGCCCGAGCGCGTGGATGGCCGCGCGGCGGGCGAGGGGGATGGGGTAGCCCGCGTCGCCGAGGAAGCGGCTGCCGATGGCAAGGTCGGCGTGGGCGAGGGCCGCGAGCAAGCGCGGCACCGCCTCGGGCGGGTGCTGGCCGTCGGCGTCGAGGGTGACGACCCAGTCCGCGCCCCGCTCCCGGGCGTGGACGAAGCCCGCGCGGGTGGCGACGGCGTAGCCGGGTGCCGAGTGGATCACCTCCGCGCCCGCCTCCGTCGCCGCGCGCACGGTGTCGTCGGCCGAGGCGTTTTCCACCACCACCACCGGCACGCCGGGGAGCGCCGCCCGGGCGGCCCGGACGACGGCGCCCACGCGCGGTCCCTCGTCGCGGGCTGGGATGATCACCATCGGCCGCGAGTATAAGCGCTGCCCATGTGCCTGCTGCTCCTCGGCCTCGCCCTCGCCGCCGACAGCGCCGATACCGGTCCCATCTACGACGAGGACGGCGACCGTTTCAGCGTGGCCGACGGGGACTGCAACGACACCGACGCCCGCGTGTACCCTGGCCACGCCGAGGATTGCGACGGCATCGACAACGACTGCAACCTCCAGGTAGACGAGGGCTGTCCCGAGCCGCCGGAGGGCGAGGGCTGCGACTGCGGGGCGTCTGCGGGCCTGGTCCCCGCCCTGCTGCTCGGCGCTCCGATCAGCCGCCGGCGAGCTTCTTCTGCAACTCGCCGCTCTGGAACATCTCCATCATGATGTCGGAGCCGCCCACGAACTCGCCGCGCACGTAGAGTTGCGGGATGGTGGGCCAGTTGGAATAGGCCTTCACGCCCTCGCGAATCTCGCCGTCGGCCAGCACGTTGACGTGGTGGAACTTGGTGCCGCACTGCTGCAGGATCGCGGTGGCGCGCGCCGAGAAGCCGCACTGGGGGAACATCGGCGTGCCCTTCATGAACAGCACCACGTCGTTGCCCTTGACGATCTGATCGATCTGCTCGTTGACGCTCATTCTAGGCTCCGTTCTTCGCGTGGGGCGACTTGGCCCACTGGTCGGGGGTGTAGGTCTTCAGCTGCAGGGCGTGGATGTCGGTGCCCATGTGGCGGCCGAGCGCCCGGTAGACGGCCTGGTGCTGCTGCACCAGCGACAGGGTGGCGAAGCTCGGCGCCGTCACGTCGCCGGAGAAGTGCTCGCCATCGCCCGCGTCGTCGTTGATGATCGCCACGGCGCCGGGCAGGGCCGCCTCGATGAGCCGCTTGATCTCGGAAGCATGAAACATGGGACACTCCGGGGCCGTTGCTAATCGCTGGGACGCCCCGCGGGTAGCCGCCGGTTAGGGCCGGGCGGCGTGATGGCCTCCCTGCTCGGATTCCTTGGCTTCCTGACCGTGATGCTCTGGGCGGCACTGGCGAGCGCGATGATCTACCCCTGCGCCTTGCTCCCCCGGGGCAAGCGCGAGCGGCTTGCGATCTGGCCGGCGCGGATGTTCGGCTGGCTGTGCGTCTACGTCACCTGCCTGGCGCGGGTGAGCGTGGTGGGACTCGAGAACCTGCCGCGGAAGCCCGGCTACCTCGTGGTGAGCAATCACCGCTCCTGGGTCGACGTGGGCCTGCTCATCCTCCACACCCGCTCCCTCGGCATCTCGAAGAAAGAGATCGCTTACATCCCATTCTTCGGCCTCGCCGGCTACATCGCCGGCGTGATCTTCTTCGACCGGAAGAGCAAGATCTCTCGAGGCCGCGTGATCGAAGACGCGCTGAACCTGCTCCACGCGGGCGCCAACCTCCACGTCTTCCCCGAGGGCACGCGCACGCGCGACGGTCGCGTGCGGGAGAAGGTGTTTCTCCGCCTCTTGTCCTCGTGCCACCAGGCGGGCATCGAGGTGGTGCCGGCCTGCGTGTGGGGCACCGAGCGCGCCGTGCCAGCCACGGGCATCGCCCTCCACCTGGGAGAGCAGGTCGGGCTGGAGATCGGCGCGCCGCTCGTGGCCTCGGCGTACACGTCGAGCGCCGACTACGCGCGGGACACCTGGGCACGGGTGTTGTCGATGGCACGGTCGCGCGGGGCCGACGAGCCCTTCAGCCCCGCAACTCCGCCTTCACCGCCGCGATCCTCGACCTGATCCAGGCCTCTGGCGCGGCGTCGTAGTCGGCGTCGGGCGCGCCGGGG
>VGRQ01000041.1 GCA_016875315.1 Deltaproteobacteria bacterium
CTGGGCGCGGGCGCCGAGACGGCCGGCGCGCTGTCGCGGGGACCGGTGGGCCCGCCGTCGACGCGAACCGCCAGCTCCTTCCAGCGAGTGGCGAGTGCCTCGAAGTCGCCCGCCATCTCCAGCGCATCGGTGTAGCGACGCGCAGGGTCGATCTGCAAGGCGCGGTCGAGCAAGTTGATGGCGTCGTTCCCCAGCCTCGCTTCCAGGTGCTCGTTGCCGAGCGTGCCCGCCACCGCCTCCATCACCGCCTCGCGATCGCGATCGGGCAGTCGGTCCGGGCTCGGGAAGGCCGCCGCGTCGAGCTCGCGGTCGGCGAAGGCATTCGGCTTGCGCAGGTGAACGTCGGCCACCAGCGCGGCGCGGTGGGTACGGAAGTGATGCGCGTGGGTGCCGTTGGGCGGCATCTTCCCGCCGCCGCGCAGGAGCACGCGCATGCGCAAGAGCGCGAAGAAGGTACAGCCGAGCGACCAGGTGTCGGCGGCGGCGGGATGCGTCTTGCGAGCGTTGAAGAGGGCCTCGGGCGCGATGAAGTTCTCGGTGCCGAGGATCATCTTGGTGGCCGCCCAGTTCGGGTCGTCGACCGACCGCGACTTCGACGCCCCGAAGTCGGTGAGCAGCCAGCGCCCCGGCTCGTTGAGCAGCACGTTGCGCGGCTTGATGTCGGCGTGGATCACCCGCCGCCCCAGCTCCATCTCGGCCACGGCGGCATACTCGCGCACGCGGCGGCACACTTCCGCCAGCGCGCTGCACAGCCCGCCAAAGGCGGCGGGGTCGGAACAGCGGTCGGCCCACCATCGCTCGAGGTCGGAGGGGCACCACTCCATCAGCAGGCCAGCGGCGGGGCTGCCCACGACGTCGTACAGGCGCGGGCAGGGCGGCTCCCCGGGCGCTCGGCACAGGGCGTCGAACACCTCCACCTCGCGACCCAGGGCCTCGACCGAGAGGGGGTCGTCAGGCCGCGCCATCTTCAGCGCCACCACGACGCCCTCCCGCACCGACGACGCCCCGACGGGCGGGCCCACGGGCACCACCGGGCGCACCGAGGCCATCCCGCCGTCCACTCCCGCGTGGCCTGGCGCTGGCCGGTAGCGACGGCCGCTGCGACCGACCCAGCCCTCAGAAGTGACCGGAGATCCCGACACCCGCCCCGCCGTCCAGCACGATGCCCCAGTAGCCGATGCCCGCGCCGATGAGGAACACGCCGCCCGAGGTGAGGACCAGCGCATTGGTGAGCGTCTGGGCAGCCACGAGGTCTTCGGTGCTGTGGGCGTTCTCGAACTGGTCGTGGGTGGCGAAGGTCGCGGCGTAGATGCCCGCTGCGCCCGCGATGCCGACGGCGCCCAGCACCATGAGCGGCGTCTTCTCCGGCGGGCGAAGGCGCTCCACCTTGACCGCGCCGGAATCGGTGTACTCGACCTCGGCCATCTGCTCCTTCGGCTTCTTCTCCTTCGCCGACTTCTTCGCGGCCTTCTCTGCCTTCGCCGCCTCCTCGGGGGTGGGGCCCGCCAGGTCGGCGTCTTGCAGGAACTGCGCCGGGATGTCGTTGCCCTGGATCACCCAGGTGCCACGGACGGAACGGTCGCTCGTGGCCACCTGCTGCAACACGTGCGGGCGATCGGGCGTGGCGGCGGCCTTGTCGAGCGGGCGACCGTCGAGCGACAGCGTGGATCCCGCGGGCTGGGCCAGCACCTTGCCGGTGATCGGGACCACGGGCACCTGCGCCCGGGCTCGCTCTTCCTCGAACACCTGCCGCATCGGGCTGTCGAGCTCGAGCTCCGAGGCGTCCCAGTTGTAGGTGGGATCGAGCTCCAGCGAGGACACGAACCACAAGCGAGCGTTCGCCGTATCTTTTTGAAGGTAGCGGTACGCGCCGATGTAGCGGTAGGCGCTGGCGAAGACCATGGGGGGCGCCGGGTTGCCCACGCAGCCGATCCCCGCCTCGAGCCGCGCGCCGGCCGAGTTGAAGGAGGCCTCGTCGAGGTTGCGCAGCGCCAGCTGCAGCGTGGTCAGGTCGTTGACCAGCTGCTCGCTGGTGTACGCGGCCGGGCAGCCCGCGAGGGCGCGCTGGGGCACCAGCGCCGCGCATCCGAGCAAGGCGGCGAAGGCGACGGTGCGGAGCGGGAGAGAGCGCAGCATGGATCCTCGCCGCCTCAACATAGCACCCCGCTCCTACCTCACGTCGAGCTCGAAGGGCCACAGGGCGAGCGCCTCGCCCGGCGCCTCCGCCAGCAAGCGTGCCGCCAACGGCGCGCGATCGAGCAGCGAGAGCTCGGGCAAGAGGGCCCGCGAGTGACCTCGCAGCGCGCGGAGGATCCAGCCGCCGCGGGGTGCCACCCGCACGTCCCAGGTACGGCACTGCGACACGCCGGCCAGCTCGCTCGCCCGCCCGAGCGCCACGTCGACACCGCCGAGGTGATCGACCAGCCCGAGGCCCTGCGCCCGCCGGCCCGACCACACGCGGCCCCGCGCCGCCCGCTCCACCTCGTCGTAGGGGCGCTTGCGACCGGCAGCCACCCGGCCGACGAACTGGCGGTACATCGCGTCGAGCCCCGCGCGCACGCGAGCCCGCGCGCCCGGCGAGAAGGCCGTCTCGGCGAACACGTCGGCGTGGGGCGAGGCCAGCACGTCCTCGCTGTGTACGCCGTGCCGCTCCATGGCGGCGCGCAACACCGGCTTCCCGGCGATGACGCCGATGCTGCCGGTGATCGACGAGGGCGCGCACACGATCTCGCTGCAGGCCGCCGCGAGGTACACCCCGCCCGAGGCACACACGTCGCCAAAGCTGGCCACGACGGGCTTTTTCGCCACGAGCCTCGACACGCCGCGCCAGATGATGTCGCTCGCCGCCGCGCTCCCGCCCGGCGAGTTCACGTGGAGCACTACCGCCCTGATGGCGTCGTCCTCCTCCCAGCGGCGGAGCTGCTCGATGACCACCGCGGCGGGGACCACCGGCGCCCCCGGCTGGCCCTGCCCGTCGACGATCGGGCCCTCGAGTCGCAACACCGGCACGGCAGCGTGCCCGAGCATCCACCCGCCCGTCGCCCGGTGACGGCGAAACTGCGCGTACCAGGCGCCGAAGGGCACCACGCGCGGCGCAGCGCCCACCAGCTTCTCCACCTCGGCCGCCACCTCGTCGGCGTAGGCCACGCCGTCCACGAGGCCCGCGTCGCGGAGCTCCTCGCCGAGGCTCGGCCCGCTGCCGATCGCGGCCTCGACCTCGGCCACCGGGAGCTGCCGGCCCGTCGCGATGGCCCCGATCCACTCCGCGTGGAGGTCGTCGATGAGGGTTCGCATCGCCTCGCGGTTCGGCGCCGAGGCGAAACCTCGCGAGAACTGCTCTCCGAAGGCCTTGAACTCTCCTACCGCCTCCACGTCGAAGGACACGCCGTGCCGGCCCAGCAGGCTGCCGAAGAAGCGGAGCGTGCCGCCGAGGCCCACGCACCAGGTCTGCGAGCCGGGGCGCACGTAGGCGCGATCGCAGGCGCTGGCGAGGAGCAGCTCGGCGTTGCCCATCCAGTCGAACTCGCCCACCACCAGTCGCCCGGCGGCGCGCGCCGCGCGCAGCGCCTCCGCCGCCGCCACCAGCGTCGCCTGCCCGCCGCCGATGCGCTCCACCTTGAGCCAGAGCCCGCGCACGTCGGGCGCGTGGACCAGCGCGCGCAACACCTCGGGCGGCGGCAGCCCGGCCCGGCCCCCCACGCGCAACTCCAGCATCGGCGCGCGAAACTCGGCGACGGCGCGACGCGCCCCGAGCACGGCCCACCAGGGAAGCGCCAGGAGGCGCGGGCTTAGCGGGAGGGTCGCCATCGGTGACGCGGCGCGTACGCCCGAGAAAGAAGGGTGTCAATGGCCGGGCGCCGTGCTTGACACCTGAGGGCGCCTTCTCTATGAATGCGGCCCTTCCGTCCGGAGCCCGGGTGTCCACCAAGATCTGCCCGAACTGCAACGCCGAGGTGCCGCAGATCGCCAACCTCTGCAAGCACTGCTTCCACGACTTCCACGTCGTGGCGCCGAAGCGCAAGTCCCCCTGGTGGACCCTGCTCTTCCTCGGCGTGGGCACCTCGCTGGTGGCCTCGCTGGCCTTCAACTACATGTACGGCCAGTTCCGCACGCAGAACATCAGCATCGACAAGGAAACCGAGTCGATCGTGTTCACCACCAAGACCCCCGACAACATCGACGCTCAGCGCGTGTTCTGGAAAGACGTCACCGCCGTGGAATACGTGCGGAACACGCGCCCCATGACCTTCATGGTCTACGTCGTCACCAGCAGGGGCGAGCGCCACGTGTACGCGGGCGGCAACGACCCGATCGACTTCAAGGCGCGCGAGCTCGCGGAGCTCATCGGCAAGCCGGTGGTGGAGATCGACGAGTACGACGGGCCGAAGATCGAGCGCCGGAACTGACGGGACGCGCCCGGCGAGCTAGGCTCCCCGCACTCGGAGTCAGGCTTGCTCGAATCGGCGCTCGGCATGTTCTCCAGCGACCTGGCGATCGACCTGGGCACGGCCAACACCCTCGTCTACGCCACCGGGCGCGGCCTCGTCGTCGACGAGCCCAGCGTCGTCGCCACGCAGAAGGGGCCGGGAACCGTCACCGGCAAGGTGCTCGCCGTGGGTGCCGAGGCCAAGCGCATGGTGGGGCGCACCCCGGGCAACATCGTGGCCATCCGTCCCCTGAAAGATGGGGTGATCGCCGACTTCGACACCACCGAGTCGATGCTGCGGTACTTCATCCAGCAGGCGCTCGGCAAGCGCAGCGTGTCCAAGCCGCGCGTGGTGGTGTGCATCCCCTTCGGCATCACCGAGGTGGAGAAGCGCGCGGTGCAGGAGTCGGCCCGCTCCGCCGGGGCGCGCGAGGTGTTGCTGGTCTCCGAGCCGCTCGCGGCCGCCATCGGCGCCGGCCTCCCCGTCACCGAGCCCGTGGGCAGCATGATCGTCGACATCGGCGGCGGCACCACCGAGGTGGCGGTCATCTCGCTCGGCGGCATCGCCACCAGCCAGTCGCTGCGCGTGGCCGGCGACGCCATGGACGAGGCGATCGCCGCCTACGTCAAGCGGCGCTTCAACTGCCTCATCGGCGAGCGCACCGCCGAAGACGTGAAGCTCGCCGTGGGCTGCGCCGCGCCGCCGCCGTCGCGGATCGCCATCCGCGTGCGCGGTCGCGACCTGAGCAACGGCACCCCGCGGGAGTTCGAGCTCACCGGCGAAGACACCGCCGAGGCCCTCTCCGACAGCGTGGCCCAGATCATCGAGGCGGTACGATCCACGCTGGAGCGCACCCCGCCCGAGCTCGCGGCCGACATCATCGACCAGGGCATCGTCCTCGCCGGCGGCGGCTCGCAGTTGCGCCACCTCGACGAGGTGCTGCGCGACGCGACCGGCCTGCCGGTGGTGGTGGCGGAAGACCCGCTCCGCTGCGTGGTCATGGGCGCGGGCGAGTGCCTGGAGCGCCCCGAGTTGCTCAAGCGAGTAGCCTTGTAGGTGGGCTTCTTCCTCCGCCGCAGCTTCAAGATGGGCCCGCTCCGGGTCAACGTGTCCAGTAGCGGCGTGGGCTACTCGGTGAGCTTCTGGTTCTTCACCGTGGGCAAGAACTCGCGCGGGCGCTGGTACTTCCGGTTCGGGAAGTGGGGGATCGGGTACTACGAGGAGTTGTAAGGCGCGCGCGGGGATGCGAACATCGGTCCCATGTGGTGGCTGGCGCTCGGATGCGAGGTGGAGAACGAGCTGGGGGGAAAGAACGACTCCCCGGCCGCCGTCGACTCCACCGGCGCCGACTCGGCCCCGCAGCTCGACACCAGCTCGAGCCCGAGCGCCGAGCCCTGCAACGGCATCGACGACGACGGCGACGGCGCTGTCGACGAGGACTCCCCCGACTGGGACGCTGATGGCGTGGCGGACTGCGTGGATGACGACTGCGACGTGGAGGTGCCCGCTCCGCGGTCGGAGACCAGGGCGGACTGCGGCGCGGGTGGCGACGGCGACGCCGCTGACGGGGAGATCCTCTGGCAGTGGGAGGCCGGCGCGTTTGCCTACGCGATGCCGGTGGTGGGCGACATCGACGGCGATGGCACCCCCGAGGTGGTGACCAGCGACGGCCCCGGGACGGGGGCGGACTGCGACCTGGTGGTGCTCGACGCCGCGTCCGGCACCGAGGAGTTCCGGGTGACGGACGGCGTCTACTGCTGGGGCGGGATCTCCCTCGCGGATCTCGATGGGGACGGCGCGGCAGAGATACTCGCCGTGGACGGGAACTTCGAGTCGGTCGCCTACCGCAGCTCCGGCGAGGTGCTGTGGTCGGGTGGCCGTAGCGATCAACTCGTGTACCCGGTGATCGCCGATCTCGATGCCAACGGCACCGCCGAGGTCATCTTCGGCCCGGAGGTCACGCGCGGCGACGACGGTTCCGGCCTGTCCACCTGGTATGCCGGCCGCGAACCCTACCCCGACGTCACCGTCCTCGACGTCCAGGGCGATGGCCAGCTCGAGATCGCGGGCGCCGGGGGGGCGTACCAGGCGGATGGCCTGGTGGTCCTCCCGTGCGGGTCGGGCACCTACGGCCTCAGCATACCGGTTCAGCTCGACGGTGACGACGCCACGGAGCTGGTCACCGGCATGGACTCGACACTCTATGCCTGCGACGATGACGGCAGCACGCTCTGGACCGCCGACCTGATCGTGTCGGCACGGGGCGGCGCCATGTCGGCGGGCAATTTCGATGATGATGCAATGTCGGAGATCGTGGTGCCCGACATCGCGAGTCTCACCCTCTTCGACCACGATGGAACGGAGCTCTGGGCGAGCAGGAACGCCGACAGCACCGGCGCCAACGGCGCCGCGGTGTGGGACATCGACACCGACGGCGTTCCCGAGTTGCTCTACGCCGACGAGGAATCATTCAACATCCTGTCCGGCATCGACGGGAGCCCGCTGCTCACCCTGATGGACCACCAGTCGCAGACCCCCTACAACACGCCCACCATCGCCGACATCGACGGTGACGGCGACGGCGAGATCCTGTTCAACTCCGACAAGGCGGTCCGCGGCCACCAGGGATTCACCGGAGTCACCGCGCTCTACGACCCGAACCACCGGTGGCCCGCGGCCCCGGCCTACTACCCGGGACAGGCCTGGGATGGCGTCACGCTCGACGACACGCTGTCGGTGGTCACGGCGCCGGCGCCGTGGTGGAGCCTCCCCGGGGGCGCCTTCCGGGGACAGCCCGCCGCCAAGACCGCGGCGCGGCCAAACCTGGCGGTGTCGAGCCACGACGTCTGTTTCAGCCACTGCGACGGGGGCCTCGCGCGCGTGTCGGTCCAGGTGTGGAACGACGGCGGCGCGGAGGCCCCCGCCGGTTCGAGGCTGGTGCTGTACTCCAGCCCAGGCGGGGCCGAGGCGGAGGTGTGGGCGACCGAGCTCCCGGCGATTCTCCTTGCAAGTTCCGTCGAGTACACCCTCGACGTCGCCGGAACCGCGCTGGGGGGCGAGCTGCGCGCCGTGGTGGAGCCGGTGTCGGCGGATTGCGTGAGCGACGACGACCAAGCCAGCTACGGCGCCCTCGAGTGCGATTGATCGCGGCCTACTCCCCGGTGTCGCCCACCACGTACTCGTAGTACACCAGGTCGCGCTCGACCCCCGCCACCGCGGTTCGGACCGGCCCGAGCTCGCGGGCGAAGACCCAGGGCCCGGCGAGATCGCCCACCGGCACATCGGTCGACACCGTGTCGGGGAAGGTGCCGTAGTAGGCGGTGTAGTCGCTCGACTTCGCCGGCGCGGCCGGCAAGAACTCCACGCCGTCCACCAGCAGGGGACCGTCAACCGAGATCTCGTGTCGCGACAGCACCGTCGCCTCGTCCCAGGCCGTGCCCTCGCGGAACTCCCACGCGGCGGCGTCGATGGCGAGCCAGAGGGGCGCCTCGTCCGGCGTGTCAGCCGGCGCGTAGGCCAGGTGCGTCCCCGCCTTCCCGGCGTAGTCCACGGCGCGGCGCTCGTTCTCGGCCTCGACCGGCGCGTCGCCACACGCGAGGAGCAGCCAGGTCACTCGGCCCACATCGGGATGTGGTTGTTCTGCGACGCGTCCTGTCCCGGCAACCAGAACGCCGGCCACGAGGGGTCGGTGCCCGCCGCGGCGCGTACCGGGTCGAAGCCGGCCACCCAGAGCTGCGGGTTCCCCGCCGTCACGTTCCCGTACACCCGGTTCGACGAGAAGGCGAGCCACATCACCTCGTCGTCGGGCAACGGTCCCCAGCGCGGCAGCGAGTTCGTCAGCCCGGTGGTGAGGTTCGCCGCCGCCAGCTCCACCACGATCGACCCGTCCGGGTTGCTCACGTACACCGCCGCGTCCGGGTCGGCGTAACTGTCCTCCGTCGACACGTTGAAGGCGATCCACTCGCCATCGGGCGACCATGCCGGGTAGTAGGCGTTGTAGGGGTCGGGCGGATCGTACACCACGACCGGACTCGACCACGTGCCGCCGGAACGCTCCATCACCGCGATCTTGCCGCCAGAGAAATACCAGTCGCCGCCGTCCCCGTTGTTGAGCACCATGGCCACGCGGTTCCCGTCGGGCGACCAGTCGGGGTGAGTGGCGTAGGCGCCGGCGGCAAGGGACTCGAGGGCAACCCCGGTCTCGGCGTCGTAGAGGGTCAACTGGCCCATGTAGGCGACGAGCAACTCGGATGCGTCCGGCGAGAAGGTGTTGAAGTTGCCGTAGGTACCGGACGCGTAGGCCACGATGTCGCTCTGGTCGACGAGGCGCTTGACGCCGAGCGGGCCGTTACCGCCGTCGTAGGTAAACGCGATCTTGTCGCCGCGCACCGAGTGACAGCCCACGCAGTAGCCGCTGGAAGAGGCGGTGAGGAAGTCCACCGCGCTCTCGCCGTACGGGATCTCGCGGATGCCGCTGGCGGATGTCGACCAGTAGTAGATGCTGCCGCGCGCGTCGAAACGATTGACGTTGATGGTGACGATCTCCTCCGACCACACCTCGCTCCCCACCACCATGGATAGCTCCACCTCCACCGAGCCGCCGGCGTTGGTGCCCACCAGGGCAGCCCAGGTGGCCTCGTCGGCGGTCCAGCTCGTGCCGCTGGTGTACACGCTCAGGTCGGTCACCTCGCTACGAAAACGAAGCTTCACGGCAGACTGTCCCACCTCGTTCCACATGAAGCGAATGGACGGCGTGTTGCGGGGGAGGTTGACGTTGTCTTCCGGGTAGAGCCAGAGCCCGTCGTGCGGGAAGCGCGGCGCCTCGAAGAGCGCGGGGTCGATGCCCTCGTCGACGAGCGAGTTCTCGAAGACGACGGTGACGAGCGCGCTGGCCTCGAGGCCAGCGTACCGGGCGGTCACGTAGCTCACCCCGCCATTGCTCGCCGAGGGCGCGAAGAGGCCGGTGGCATCGATGTCGCCGACGGTCCGGTTGGACAGGGTCCACTCGGCCTCTGGGAGTTCCTCCTCCTCGCCGCTCGCACGGACGCCGGCCACCACGAACTGAGTGGCGTCGCCACCCTCGGGGCCGGTGTAGACCGTCGTCTCGCCCGGCGCGACCGTCAACTCGGCGTACTCGCCCGGGCCGGTGCCGGGAAAGGGCTTCGAGCAGGCGAGGGCGAGCAAAATCACGGGCGCACGGTATCCCAAGGCGAGGCTATCGGCCCGGCGCCCGCAGGGAGCCGAGGCGCGCGCTCTCGCAGAGTTGGACGTTGGTGCCAGAATAAACGAAGCAGTCCAAGGGCAGGAGCGCCAGCGCGGCGTCGTAGCGGCGCGCGTTGAATAGAGCCACCGCGGCCGCGAGGCGCGCCACCGAGGTCGATGGCAACTTCGCCGCCAGCGCGGTCATCTCCGCATCGCGACCCATGGCCTGCAAGGCGCGCAGAGCCACCTCCGCGGCCTTGCTGTCTTCCATCACGATTGGCTCGACGAGGTCGTAGGCCGCCTCGTTGGCGCCCTGCGAGAGCCAGATCTCGGCGTGCTCGGCCATCACCCGGGCGTCGAGACCGGTCGAGCCCTTGGCCACGATGGCGCTGGCCCGGTCGAGGTCGCGCCCGGTGACGGCGCAGCGGTAGCTCGCGGCGCGCAGGCGAACGGCGTAGTCCTCCGGCACGCGCACGCTGTCCACGCGAGCGAGGCAGTCCTTGCCGCGCCCGGCGCGCGCGAGGCCAATGAGCACGTTGAGCTTCGCCGACGGCCGCCCACGCACGAGCACGGCGTCGATCACGTCGGCCGGGGCCCGAGCGCCATCGTCAAAGACGACCAGCGCCACCTGCTCGAGCACGTCGGCGTCTTCGGGGTAGGTGTACAGGGCGGTCGTGGCCGGGGTCCACGCCGCCGCAGCGCCGTTCTGGCCGCGTTCCACCACCACCTTCGCGGCGGCGAGCGGCGCGGAAGCACCCACTCGCTTGTCCATCTCGTACAGCGCGACCTGGGCGTCGGACCACCGCTTTTTCTCGACGAGGGCGCGCACGAGGAATCCGCCTGCCACCTGGGCTTCCTTGAGTAGCTTCTCGCGGTCCCCGGGCTGCGTGTCGCGACGCTTGAGCAAAAGGCCTGGATCGAATGGGGCGCCCACCTGGTAGAGACTCGCCAAGTCGGCGAGGGCAGTCTCCAGGGCGGCACCGCCCACGCGACAACCGTCGAGCGCCACGCGGGCGGCGAGGTCGTCGGGATCGCGATCCACTCGGTCGAGGAGCCGCGGCTCGGCGCTGGGACAGTTGCCAAGGGCGGCGCGGGTCACGCTGTCATCGGTCACGATGTCGAAGGTTGCGGCCATCGCCGTGGCGAGGAGGGCGAGCATGGCGGCGGAGTGTAGCAGAGCGCGGGGGCGCTCCCGCCGAAGTCTTAACCCTTAACCTCCGGCACCTTTCTTCTACTTGGCGTAGGCGTTGAGCTGGAGAATCTCGCCGTCCTTCGAGCGTAGTTGGTAGGCGCTGGTCGACTCGCCCTCGGTCTCGACCTTGAGGGAGGCCTCGGCGGCGGCCGTCTCGCTGCGGCGAACCTGGCCGGCCACGGCGTCGACGAGGAAGGCACGGGCGAGCGGGTCGGCGGGGGCGGGGGCGGTGGTATCGGTGCCGATGGCGTCGAGGGCGAGAGATCGCAGGCTCGGCTCCCGCACCGAGTCGTAGAGCCCGGGACTGCCGTAGAGCTCGACGGACACGAGCTTGTCGCCGATGGCCGCCACGTGTCCCACGGTGCGATCGTCGCGGTCGAGCGCGGGGGCCAGCGCCGCGAGGTACCGTCCGGCCTCGGCGGCCAGCTCCTCGTTGCGCACCGAGGCCATGTAGGTGCCCGTCGATGGCGCCAGGTCGGCCCGCGCGCCCTCGCTCACCCTGGCGCGCTTCTCCTCGTTGAGCTCAGCCACCTTGGCCCAGGTGGCGGACTGGTCCTTCTCCACCTCCACGGTACGCCGCAGGTCGATCTCGCCCTTGCCGCCGTAGCCGAAGGCGAGGCCCTGCCCGCCCTCTTGCCAACGCCCGTGTTCCACGCAGTTGACGGCGACCTTCACCTTGCCGGACCTGGCGGGCAGGAGCATGCTCTCCGTCAGGATGCGGTCCTGCTTGCCCCCGGTGACGACGTCGCCGGCCGCGAGCAAGACCGGCATCTCGCCCACGTTCTCCACCTCGAGCTGGGGCACGCTCCCGCCCTCGTTCACCTCGGTGATGGCCACCAGCTTCCGCGTGAGGCCGTCGGCGAGCGAGAGCGCGCCCTCCGGCAAGGACGGCCGGCCGGTGTCGTAGACCGGCCACGCGGCGAGCTTGGCGTGGGTGACGCGAGGTCCGAGCTGGTAACGATCCGCCAGCGCGGCGGGCAACTCCGGCGGCGGGGCGGGCTCCACGGGCACGCCGTCACGACCGGCCGGGAGCACGGTCTCGGCCTGGGCCACGGGGTTGTTGTCGGTGAGCAGGCAGGCGAGGAGGAGGAAGAACATGGGGAGGATCTCCACCCCTTCCGACCACCGGCCCCGGTCGCGGTTCGTCGCGCCTTGTCTCAATCGTCGAGGGCGAGGACCTCGCCCGGTGCGCAGGCGAAGCGCCGCCAACCCGCCTCGCCGCGAATCACGGGCCCGCCCGAGAAGCGCGTGAAGGCGGGGAGCACGCCCAGCGACGCGCCCACGAGGAAGGCCGGGAAGCGCAGTCGATCCGCCGTCCCGCGGATGGCGACGGTGGGATGCAGGTGGCCCGACCAGGTGAAGCTCCCCGCCACCGCGGCAGGCTCGTGGACGAAGGCGAAGGGGCCGTCGACCAGGACCTCGTCGACGATGTCGACGCCCCAGTCCGCGGGCACCCCGTGACGGTCGTGATTCCCGCGCACCAGCAGCCACTCGGCGCGGGTGGCCTCTCGCCACTGCGTCACCCGCGCCACGGTCGCCGGCGCGAGGGTGCCATGCACCAGGTCGCCGATCACCACCAGCCGCCGCGCGCCCGTCGCGGCGAGGAGCGCGCCCAGCCGCACGAGGTCGTCCTCCAGCTCGCCCGCGGGCAGGGGCAGGCCACGCGCGCGGAAGCTGTCGCCCTTGCCGAGGTGCACGTCGGCCACCACCACCGTCTCGCGCCAAACCAGCGCCCGGTCGGGGTGCAAGACCACGCTCTCCTCGCCCACCCGGAGCCTCACCGGCGGCTCCGCATGGCGCGGCGCACCCGCGCCTCGATCGTCTCGGTGGTGGCCACGTTCTTCGACAGGCGGGAGGTGAGGATCGGCAGCGCGAAGGGAGTGGGCTCCAGGGGGCGCAGCAACCGCACCCGGCACCCGGCGAGCCGCTCGAGCGCGGCGCCGAGGCGTTCTTGCTCGAAGTGCTGCTCGATCACCTCCTGGCGGGCCTGCTGCAAGAGCGGGTTGGCGGGGTCGTAGCGCGAGAACACGTCGTAGAGCAAGGAGGCCGAGGCTTGCACCTGCCGCGCGCTTTTCTTCTCCCAGGGCACGCCGGGGTGGATGAAGCCCGCCACGCGCGCCACGTCGCGGAAACGGCGTCGCATCAGCTCGCTGATGTGGACCGAGGCGAGGATGTCGTCGACGAGCCGATCGCGTGAGAAGATCGAGGGGGTCAAGAACGCGGCCCAGTCGATGGGCTCGGGGTGGAGCAGCTCGATCCCGTGGTCGTCCACGGCGATGGTGAAGGTGGCGGGCGTCACGCGCCCCACGCGCAGGGCGAGGAGCGCGCCCAGCCCCTCGTGGACCCTCCGCCCCTCGCAGGGGAAGAGAAAACAATGCTGTCCTTCCTCGGTTTGTACCAGTTCCACTAGTAGCTCGTCGCCGGCGGGCACCGCTGACAATCGTCGTTGCGCCTCGATCATCGGCCGCGCCGTGTCGATCTCGCCGCCTCCCCTCCCCTTGCCCACCTCGTCGATCACCCGGCGCAGCGCGTGGCCGAGCGCCCCGGTGATGGGCAGCTTGTTGCCCGGCCAGTGGGGGGTGAAGCGGCTTTTCTTCTTCGCGCGCCGGGCGTACACCGTGGCCTCGCGAATCATCACCAGTTCCAGCACCTCGCCGGCGAAGACGAAGGTGTCGCCCGGCGCGAGCTGGGCCACGAAACCCTCGTCGATGGTGCCGAGCCTGCCGCGACCGGCCACGGTCACCACCAGCGACGACTCGCTCACGATCGTCCCCACGCTCCCCCGGTGCAGGGCCGCGATGCGCCGGTCGGGCACCCCGAGCCGGCCGCCCTCGTCGACCACCTTGCGGAAGTCGGGGTAGGCGGCGAGCGAGGCGCCGCCGTCGCGAACGAGCGAGAGGGCACCGTCGAACTGCGCCCGCGAGAGCTCGCGGTAACTGTAGGCGCCCCGCACCTCGTCGTACATCTCGTCGACTCGGAAGCCGCCGCCGAGGGCGCAGCTCACGAGATGCTGCGCGAGCACGTCGATGGGTCGCGACAGTGGTACGCGCGGTTCCACCTCGCCACGGGCGATGGCGTCGCGGACCGCCACGATCTCCAGCAACTGCAGCGCGTGGGTGGGCACGCAGAGGAGCTGGGCCGTGGCCCCGGGCCGGTGCGCGGATCGTCCCGCGCGTTGCAGGATCTTCGCGATCCCCTTGGGCGAGCCCACCTGCACCACCCGCTCCACCGGGGCGAGGTCGACGCCGAGGTCGAGCGAGGAGGTGCAGACCACCAGCTTGAGCTCGCCGGTCTTGAGGCCATCTTCCACGCGCGCGCGCTCGTCGCCGTCGATGCTGCCGTGGTGCAGGCCCATCCACTCGAACCACTCGGGACGAAGCTGCACGATGGCCTGGTACCAGAGCTCGGCCTGCGCGCGGGTGTTGCAGAACACCAGCGTGGGCAGGTCGAGGTCGATCCAGTCCACCAGCGCCGGGGCGAGCTGGGTGCCGAAGTGCCCCGAGAAGGGAAGCGAGAAACCGGGGGGAAGCGGCAGGGTGTCGATCTGCACCGGCCGATCCACCTGCGCGCGGACCACCCGGGCGGCGCGCCCCGTGCCCACCACCGCCTGCGCGGCGTCGCCCGCGTTGGCGAGCGTGGCCGACAGCGCCCAGGTCCTGAGCCCCGGGGCAAATGCCCGCAGTCGCGACAGCGCCAGCTCCACCTGCGTGCCGCGCTTGTTGTCGATGAGCTCGTGCCACTCGTCCACCACCACCAGCGACAGCTCGCAAAAACGCTCGGCCGCGTCGGGCTGGGTCAGCAACAACGACAGCGACTCGGGCGTGGTGATCAGCACCTCCGGCAGCCGCGTCTTCTGGCGCGCGCGCACGCTCGAGGAGGTGTCGCCGGTGCGCGTTTCCACGCGCAGGCCGAGGCCGAGGTCGTCGACCGGGCGGCGCAGCGCCTTCTCGAGGTCGCGGGCCATGGCGCGGAGCGGCGAGAGGTAGAGGATGCGCGACCGGGCGCAGAGCGCCGCGAGCGTGGCGGCGTAGGTCTTGCCGGCCCCGGTGGGCACCGTCAACAGGCCGCTCTCGCCCCGGCCCTGCGCGTGCCACAGCTCGCGCTGGAAGGGATGCACCGCCCAGCCGCGCCCCTCCATCCAGGCCTCCGCCCGCGCGAGGGCAGCTGGATAGGCTCCGGGCACGATGCTCATCGCACTGACCGTCCTAGCCTGCACGCCCGACGAGAAAGACACCGCCGTGGTCGATTCCGCCGAGGAGATCGACTACCCCGAGGTTCACGAGTGTACCGAGGTGGTGCTGGAGTTCGACGGCAACGACCCGCCGCGCGTGGGCGACCTCTGGACCATCTGGCTCAACTGCGACGGCGTGGTGCTGGCGGGCGCCTCGCGCATCGCCGTCGACCCCGTCGAGGCGGCCACCCTCGACGAGAACGAGCTCACCTGGGCCCTCGCCGGCGAGGCGACGATCGACATGCAGACCGGGCAGACCAAGGGCAGCCGCACCGTGACGGTGCAGGAGTAGCTCTCAGCTCCCGCTGCCAAACACCTCGGTGAAGTCGGCCACCATGCGGGTGCCGATGCCCACGAGCTTGTCGGCCTGTGGCCCGATCTCGCCGATGGCCTTGATGTTCTTGCTGACGGTGGCCGAGGCCTTCGCCGCGCCGAGAGGGTTGCCCTTCACCTCGGCCGCGATCTGCGTCGGGAAGTCCTTTGACTTCTCCACGAGGGCGACGGCGTTTTCCTTGAGCCCCGCCACCGAGGTGACCGTGCTTGCCGAGGCGTCGAGCAGGCCGTTCACGGCGTCGATGCCGGCCTGGACGTTCTCGGGGACGGCGTCCTTGGCCTTGAGCTTGGGCGTGGTGCCTTCCATCACCACCTCGAGCTTGTCGCCGGCCGTCTCCTGGAGCGACTCGAAGGCCTTGCTCATCGGGGCGTCGGTGCCCACGCCGAGGGCGGTCTTGGCGTTCTGCCGCGCCGTCTTGAGCGACACCCGCTGCTCCTCGAGCTTGGTCTGCACGTCCTTGGCCTCGCGGAAGATGGTGTCCATCGACTCGATGCCGCAGTCCTCGATCGGGGTCAGCTCAGTTTCCTTCTCCTCGTCCTTCCCGCCCTTCTTCGACTTCTTCGTCTTCTTGGTCTTGGTGGACTTGGTCTCGGTGGAGGCCTCGGTGCTGGCCTCGGCGGGGGCGGCGGGATCTTCCGACTTGGGCTTGGCCACCGCCTCTGGGGCGGGGAGCAGCCCTGACGCAGAATCGAGCCTCGATCCCTCGCCCCCGCCGCTGGATAGGATCGGTGCCCGGGAGCGCCCATCACCCCCCCCTGGCTACCTCTCGCCCCCAGCTTGCCGGGCCGCGACGACACGATCCGCGACGCGCTCGCGGCCCTGGCCGAGGCCCCGGCGCTGCTGATCCACGGCCCGCCCGGCATCGGCAAGACCTCGGTGGCCGGCGCGGTGGCCCGGGCGAGCGGTCGCCCGATCCTGGCCTTCTCGCTGGCCGGTGCGGAAGACGGCGACGACGCCCTCCGCGCCCTCGGCGACGCGCTCGGCGCCCTGCCCTGCGGCGACGAGGCGGCCATCCTGGAGGCCCTGTTCGGGCTCGACGGCGCCCTGGTGGTGGCCGACGACGTGGCCAGCGACGCCGCCCTCGCCGCCGTGGAGCGCGTCGTCGCGAACATCGCCGAGGGACGGCTGTTGGCCGTGGGCGAGACCGCCCTCGGCCGGCCGGGGCTCGCGCTGGGACCACTACCCGCCTCGGTGCTGGGCGACGGCTCCGGAAACCCGCTCTGGGCACGCCTCAGCGGCGCGCTGGGCGTTCCCCTGGAGGAGTCGCTCGCGGCGCTCGGCGACGACCTCGCGCTCCTCGCCGCCTTCCCCTGTGGCCTGCCCCGCGCGGCGGTACCCCGGCTGCCCT
>VGRQ01000042.1 GCA_016875315.1 Deltaproteobacteria bacterium
CGACCGGGTGCTGATCCTGAACCGGGGCGAGCTCGTGGCCGACGCCGGCATCGACTCGGTGCGCGAGGCCATCTCGGGCGGCAACCTCTTCCGCGCCACGCTGGTCGAAGGGCCGGTCCGCCTGCCGGAGGCCGAGGTCCAGCGCGCCATCGCGGCGATCCCGGGCGTGCTGCGGGTGACGTTGCAGTCCGCCGAGGTCCAGGGGCAGTTTCCCTACGAGGTGCTCGCCGAGCGCGACGTGCGGGCCGACCTCTTCAGGCTCGCGGTGGAGCGCGGGCTAGTGGTGCTCGAACTCGGCCGCGAGAAGTCCTCGCTGGAGGAGGTGTTCCGGCGCCTCACTCTGTCTCCTGGAGAGGGGTCGCCCGGAGAGGGGTCACCAGCCGACGATCACCGCGACGATCACCAGGAGCACGAAGAACGCGCCGACGCCTAGCGCGAGCACCAGGGGCACCGAGGCCTGCTGGATGAACTTCCGGGCGGCTTCCTGTCGCGACACCGGCGGCGGGGACGCGCCGTCCTTGGCCGGCGTCATGCGCTTGCCCTCCCAGCCGGCGATGTGCCGGGTGCCGGAGGTGAGCGAGGGCTCGAGATTGAGCAACGCGAAGATCTGGGCGAAGGGCGGGTGGCTGTACACCGGGACCAGCTCGTCGCCGCCCACGTCGGGACGCATCCGTGCCGTGATCGGGACGCGCCCGGTGTAGATCTGCTCGCGCAGCGCGTACGCGGACTGTCGCGACAGGACAGTCCCGTCGGGCAGGTGTACGTCGAAGCGCCGCGGCACCTGCGCGTGCGAGGGCGCGTGGAAGCGCGCCATGCAGGCCGGGCAGATGACCTCCTCGCCGGGCCCGGCATCGACGGGCGTGGTGCAGTCGGGGCAGGCAACGCGCATGGGCGGAGTGTATACGGGCGGCTGATGTCCGACCTCGTCATCGGCACCGCCGGCCACGTCGATCACGGCAAGACCTCGCTGGTGCGGGCGCTCACCGGGGTCGACCTCGACACGCTCCCCGAGGAGCGGGCCCGCGGCATCACCATCGCCCTGGGCTTCGTGCCGTTGCCGCTCCCGAGCGGGCGCACGGCGGGGCTGGTCGACGTGCCGGGGCACGAGAAGCTCGTCCGCACCATGGTCGCCGGCGCGAGCGGCATCGACGCGGTGATGCTCTGCGTCAGCGCCGCCGAGGGGGTGATGCCGCAGACCCGCGAGCACCTCGACGTGATCACGCTGCTCGGGGTGCAGCAGGGGGTCCTTGTCTTGACCATGGCCGACCTCGTGGAGCCCGATCTCCTCGAGCTGGCCGCCGAGGAACTGCGCGAGACGGTGGCGGGCACGGCGCTGGCCGCCGCGCCGATCGTCGCCACCAGCGCGCAGACGGGCCAGGGCCTCGACGCGCTCCGCGCCGCGCTCGACGGGCTCTCGCCGCGGGATCGCCCGGTCGATGCGCCGTTCCGGCTGCCGGTCGACCGGGCCTTCGTGCGCAAGGGCTTCGGGACGGTGGTGACCGGCACGACCTGGGGCGGACGCATCCTCGACGGCGCCGAGGTGGAACTGCTCCCGGGGGGCGAGCGCGCGCGGGTGCGGGGTGTCCAGGTGCACGGCCGGCCGGTACACGAGGCCCGTGCGGGGAGCCGCACCGCGCTCAACCTCGCCGGCATCGAGACCGACGCGGTGGGGCGTGGGCTCTGGGCTTGCGAGCCGGGCCAGGTGCCCGCCACCCGCGTGATCGACGTGGCCTACCGGCAGCTCGCGGGCGATCTTCTCGACGGCGCCGGCGTCGTCGCCCTCCTCGGCACGCGCGAGGTGGCTGGCCGCGTACACGTGATCGCGCAGGAGATGGTGGCGAGCGGGTCGGAGGCCTTCGTGCAACTCCACCTTGCGGAGCCGCTGCCCTGCCTGCCGGGCGACCGCTTCGTCTTGCGACGCGCCTCGCCGGCCACCACGCTCGGCGGCGGGACGGTGCTCGACCCCTGGGCGCCGACCGCCCGGCATCGTGACGACGCGCGGGTGCATGCCGAGCTGGTCCGGCTCGCCGCCGGCGACCGGCTGGTGCTGCTGGAACGCTGTCCCGGGCTGGTCGAGCCGGTCGCGAAGGCACGGGGAGTCCTGGGCCTCGGCGTCAAGATCGGCGACCGCCACTTCGCCCCCGCCACGGTGGAGGCGCTGGAGCAGGCCCTGCGGGACGGTCTCGCGGCGGCCCACGCCTCCGATCCCCTCTCGCCGGGCATCAACCGGAAGGCGGCGCAGCTTGGACCCTTGAGGATGCTGGAGGAGCGAGCTTTCCTCGGCTGGCTCGAGGCGCAGGCGTCCCGGGGGGCGGTGGTGCTGGAGGGCGGGCGCGTTCGCCTGCCAGGCTGGACAGTGGTGCTAGACGCCTCGCAGGCTGACTGGTGTCGCGACACCACGCGCGCTGCAGTCGCAGCCGGCTACGAGGGGCTCGAGTCGGCGCCACCCATCGCGGCGCGCGATGCGCTGCTGTTCCTGCTGCGCGACCGCGGCGAGATCGAGCTGGTCGGCGGGCGAATCTACGCGCGATCCGTCCTCGACCGGCTGGTGGCGGCCGTCCGGAGTCACTTCGCAACACACCCGTCGATGGACCCGGCGGCGTTCAAGGAGCTAACTGGGCAGTCGCGACGAACCGCCATCCCGCTGCTCGAGTGGCTCGACGCCCAGGGCATCACCCGCCGGGTGGGCGACAGCCGAGTGCTCGCGCTGTCGCCTCCTCAATTGTGAGGATGGGACGGCCGGCGAGGCTCCGGTAGCTTCGCCGGGCCCGCGACCGACCCCCAGGCGCGGACAGGCGGCCGATGCTCCACTACCTCCCCATCCAGCTCTCCACCTACGCGCCCGACATCGACGGCGTCATCACCTACATCTACGTGGTGTGCGGCGCGTGGTTCGTGGCGGCGCTCGGCGTCTTGCTGGGCTTCGTCTGGCACTCGCGACACCGTCCCGGGGTGCGCGCGAAGTGGCTGCCCGGCGACGACAAGCGCGGCACCGCGATCATCCTCGTGCCGGTGGGGGCGGTGCTCTTCTGCGACTTCCTCATCGAGCAGCGGGCCACGCCGGTGTGGGAGAAGGTGAAGATCGACATCCCGGGCGAGGGCTTCGACGTGAAGATCACCGCGCGCCAGTTCGCGTGGGTGTTCACCTACCCCGGGGCCGACGGGGCACTGGGCACGGCCGACGACATCACCGCCAACGAGCTGCACGTGCCACGGCAAACGCCGATTCGTTTCTCCCTGGAGGCCGCCGATGTGCTGCACGCCTTCTACGTGCCCGAGCTGCGGTTGAAGCAGGACGCCGTCCCCGGGCGCGCCATCGAGGGCTGGTTCGACGCGATCGGCGACGGCACCTTCGAGATCGGCTGCGCCGAGATCTGCGGCAAGGGTCACACCAACATGCGCGCGGTCATGGTCGTCGCCTCCCGTGAAGAGGTCGACGCCTGGCTGGCCCAGCAGTGAGGAGGCGGCAATGAGCGCGCACCACGAGGAAAGTTTCTGGTCGAAGTACGTGTTTTCGACGGATCACAAGGTGATCGCGAAGCAGTACATGATCACCGGCTTGTTCATGGCGCTGGCCGGCGGCGCGGCGGCCGGGGCCATCCGCGCCCAGCTGGCGGCGGTGGAGCCCGGCGGTACCGGCGGCCTGCTCGACCCGCAGTTCTACAACTCGGTGGTCACCCTCCACGGCACCATCATGGTGTTCTGGGTGGCGATGCCGGTGCTGGTGGCCGGCTTCGGCAACCTGCTGATCCCGCTGATGGTCGGCGCGGAAGACATGGCCTTCCCGCGACTGAACATGGCCTCGTACTGGGTGTTCTTCGCGTCGACGGTGGTGCTCTTGCTGTCGATGCTCGTCCCGGGCGGCGGCGCGGCCGGTGGCTGGACCAGCTACCCCCCGCTGTCGGCCGACCCGGCCTACTCCGGCGTCAACTGGGGCATCACCCTCTGGATCCTCGCCGTGGCGCTGGAGTTCATCGCCTTCCTGATGGGCGGCGTCAACTTCATCACCACCGCGATCAACATGCGCGCGCCTGGCATGTCGATGTGGGACCTGCCCATCTTCGTGTGGGAGGAACTGGCCGCGAGCGTGGTGTTCATGCTCTCGGTGGGGCCGCTCATCGCGGGTGCGCTCATGCTGCTCGCCGACCACCAGTTCGGTACGCACTTCTTCGACCCGAAGATGGGCGGAGATCCCGTGTTGTTCCAGCACCTCTTCTGGTTCTTCGGGCACCCCGAGGTGTACGTGATCCTCTTCCCCGCGTTTGGCATCGCGGCGGAGATCATCACCTCTCACAGTCGCAAGACGCTCTACGGCTACCGCATGGTGGTGTGGTCGATCATTGCCACCAGCCTGCTCAGCTTCATCGTGTGGGCACACCACCAGTTCGTGGCCGGCATCGACCCGCGCCTCGCCACGCCCTTCTCGATCACGACGATCCTGATCAGCGTGCCGGTGGCGGTGTCGATGTTCAGCTTCATCGCCACGCTCTACGGCGGCTCCATCCGCTTCACGAGCGCGATGCTGTTTGCGATCGGCTTCTTTGCCTGCTTCTTGCTGGGCGGTGTCACGGGAATCATCAACGGCGCTGCCGCGGCCGACATCTACATCCACGACAGCTACTACGTCGTCGCCCACTTCCACTACACGCTTTATCCCTTGGTTTTCATGGCGGGGAGCGCAGGGATCTACCACTGGTATCCCAAGATGTTCGGCCGTCACCTCGACGAGCGCCTCGGCAAGGTACACTTCTGGGGCACGATGGTGTTCTTCAACCTCGTGTTCTTGCCGCAGTTCAACCTCGGCATGATGGGGCACCACCGGCGCATCGCGGTGCCGACGGAGTTCGACTTCCTGTCCACCCCCACGGCGCTGTTGATGCAGGACATCAGTTCCTGGGCGATGGCGGGCCTGCTGCTGGTGCAAGTCCCGTTCATCTACAACTTCTTCGCCAGCATGGCGCGCGGCGAGAAGGCGGCGGCGAACCCCTGGCGGGCAACGACGCTCGAGTGGGCCTGCCCGTCGCCTCCGCCACACGGGAACTTCGCGGAACCACCCGTGTGTTTCCGCGGGCCCTACGTGTACAGCCCGCCCGACCGGCAGGCCGACTTCGTGCCCCAGGACCAGCCGCCCGAGGGCGACTACCAGCTTCCCCAGAACCCGATCGTCGCCCCCTCGGCGGCCAAGTGAGGAACCATGGTCGATAGCTCCACGATCCAGGTGTACCGCACGTCGACGGGACTGCCCACGGGGCGGGTGGCGATGTGGTGGTTTCTTGCTTCCGAGGTGGCGATCTTCGGCGGCCTCATCATGTCGTTCATCATGTGTCGCGTCGCGCACCCCGAGTGGAGCGAGTACGCCGAGTACACGGTGAACGCGGCGGGGGCTTTCAACACGATCGTGCTGCTGACGTCCTCGCTGAGCGCGGTGCTGGCACACGCGGCGGCGGCGCGTCGCGAGTACGCCCGCGCGGCCAACTTGCTCTGGGCCACCGTGGGCGGGGGCCTCGTGTTCCTCTGCGTGAAGGCCTACGAGTACAGCCACGAGATCCACGAGGGTTTCACGCCTGTCACCAACCTGTTCTGGGGCTTCTACTTCTTCATGACCGGGTTGCACGGGTTGCACGTGATCATCGGCATGAGCGCGCTTGCCTACGTCGCGACGAAGGTGCGCCACGGGAAGCTGGTGGAGGGTGTCGAGTACGCCGGGATGTACTGGCATCTCGTCGACATCATCTGGATCTTCCTCTTCCCCCTGCTCTACCTCGCTTCCTGAGGCTCCCGCGATGAGTGCCGAAAACCACGACAAGTCCTACATCGCCATCTGGGGGGTGCTCCTCGTGGCGATGATCGTCTCGCTGGTGCTCGCCGAGGTGTCAGGCGCTGGCTGGGTGATCGCGGTGATCTTCCTCGTCGCCACCGCCAAGGCCTGGCTGGTGGTGTCGCGGTTCATGCACCTCTCGCAGGAGCCCCGGTGGATCAAGGGCGTGATGGCCGGGGCGGCGGCCGTGGTGGCCTGTTTCCTGGTGGGGGTGTGGGGTGACGTGGCGCTGGCCTGGTCGGTCATTCCCGCTGGTCAGGCCACGCCGGAGGCGGCGCCGGTCGCGGAACTGCAGGCCGGCAATGCGGAGAAGGGCGCCAAGGTGTACGGGACCTACTGCGTGGGTTGCCATGGCGCCGACGGAAAGGCCAACGGCGGCACCACCGGCGCGAGCTTCGTCGACGATCCCAGTCGCCTCGCCAAGTCCGACGCCGAGATCATGGCGTCCATTGCCGACGGGAAGACCGGCACCATCGGCGTGATGCCCCCCTGGAAGGGCACGCTCCAGCCGCAGCAGATGGTCGATGTCATCGCCCACCTCCGCGCCAGCTTCGGAGCGAAGCCGTGATCGCGGCGGTCCCGCGCCCGCGCCCACCCAACGCGCTCGTGGGGACGATGGTGCTGGTGGGCGCCGAGGCGATGTTGTTCCTCGGGCTGGTGTCGAGCTTCGTGCTGTTGCGCAGCCAGTACGTCACCTGGCCGCCGCTCGGCCAGCCGCGGCTCGGCGTGCTGGCCACCGGCGTGAACACCGGGGTGCTGCTCGCCAGCGGCGCGGCAGTGTGGTGGGCGGGGCGCCGTCGCGGGGCGCGGCCCCGGGCGTTGGCCATCGCCACCGCGCTGGCGGTCGCCTTCCTCGTGGGCCAGGGTCGCGAGTGGGTGGGGCTGGTCGATTACGGCCTCTCCGCCGCCAGCGTCTACGGCTCGCTGTTCTACGCGGTGGTCGGCGCGCACGCGGTGCACGTGGCGGTCTCGGTGGGAATCCTGGGCTGGGCCACGCTCGCCGCGCACCGAGGGCACTGGTCCGACGGGGCCCAGCGGGCCCTGGGGCTCTGGTGGGCCTTCGTCGTGGGGCTCTGGCCCGCGCTCTACGCGCTGGTGTACTTGTGGTAGCCGAGCTGGCGATGCTGGCGGTGGTGGCGTGCCCGGTGTGCGCGCGTGGGGGCGGCGCGCCGAGCTGGGCGCTGCTCACGGTCACGGCGGCGATGCTGGCGGCGCCGATGATCCTGGTGGCGTCGGGCTGGTGCTACCTGCGGGGCGCGGGCGGGGGTTAGTTCCCGGGTCGCGTGGACGCGCTCCCCATCCTCCTCACCGACGACCAGGGCAACATCGTCCGCGCCAACGCGCCGGCGATCCGGCGATTCGGGCCCTGCCTGGGCAAGCGTTGTGTCGACGTGGTGGCGCTGAGGGCCGAGGGTGGGGCGGCGCGTTGTGCCCAGGACTGCGCCTGCCACCTGGCCCGGAGCCCCATGGAAACGCGGGTGGGGCGAGGGCTGGTGAGTGGGACCCCGGCCCAGGTTTACTGCACCTGCATGGCGCGCGGCGTGGTGGTGGTGATCCACGACGAGCATGCGGCCGACGCGATCCTGGAGCTGCTCAGCCCGCGCGAGGTCGAGTTGGTAAGGCTGGTGGCGGCGGGGCACACGATGAAGTCGGCGGCGCGTGAGCTGGGGCTGGCGCCCAGCACGGTGCGCACCCACCTCGACAACGCCAAGCTGAAACTAGGTGCGTCTACCCTGCCAGACCTCGTGGCGAAGGCCCTCGGGTCGGGGCTCAGGTGGCCGGGGTAGCCTGCCGCCGCGCGTGCTCGACGCCGCCGCCGATGATGCCGGCGAGGGCGAACATCGCGGCGTACTTCGGCCCGTAGGACAGCCCGGTGACGACGGCCGTCAGGACGAGCACCAGCCCGGTCTCCACCCGCCACTCGAGCTTGGCGCGCATCAGGCGGTCGTAGGCAAGCATGCCCACCATGCTGACGAAGCCGATCAGGGCGAAGCGCACCCACACCTGGCCCGGGTCGCAGCTCTCCCAGAGCAGGCTCTCCACCTCGCTGACGGGCCGGCCGAGCTTGCTGGCGAGGGTGGGGAGCACCTCGGTCTTCGCGATGGCCTTCACCGCCTCCGCGCTCTCGCCCAGCGTGGCGAGGTGCTGGCGAGCGAGGGCCACCTTGTCGCCGTGCGTCTCGTACAGGTTGCCCGCGATGACGCTGCCGATGGTCCAGCCCACGGCGTCGGTGGCGTTGACGTAGCCGAGGTAGGCCCCCTGCCGCCCGGGCGGGGCGATCTCGGTCATGTACCGGAGCTTGGTGGGCGAGGCGAGCATCTCGCCGATGGAGAAGATGGCGATGATGCCGAGCACCAGCCAGCCATCGCGCTGGCCGAGCAGGAAGATCGCCGCCGCGCTGATGCCGATGCCGAGGAGCATCGACGTCATCGATCGGATCCGGCCGGTGATGTAGCCGAAGGCGAAGGCCGTCAGCATGATCATCCCGGCATTGAGGTTGAGCATCATCTCCTGGGGCACGCGGCCCTGCCAGCCCTCGGGCGCGCCCCCGAGCGGCGAGAGCGCGGCGTCGAGCACGGAGAAGAGCGCGGAGGTATCGACCCAGTCCTCGATGAAGTTGGGCAGCAGGTCGAAGAGCTGGTGGAACATGGCCCAGAAGCCCGAGAACACAGCGAGGAAGCCGAGCAGTCGCGGCTCGATGATGCCGGTGAGCGTTCGCCAGGCCACCGCCGGGAGCGACTCGTTGGCCACCTCGGCGCGGCGCGGGGGCTCCTCGATGAAGAAGAGCACGGGGATCATCGACAGCGCGATGCCCGCGCAGGCCACGAAGACCCACACCCAGTCGAGCACCTTCAGCCACGCGGCGAGGATGGGGCCGAGAAAGCCGCCGATGTTCACCACCTGGTAGAAGATGCCCCAGCCGAGGCTGTTGTTGTGCTTGTCGAGGCCCACGGCCACCAGCCCCTGGATGCCGGGCTTGAACACCGCCGTGCCGAAGGCGATCAGCGAGGCGCCGCCGAGCAGCACGTTGTAGACCATGGGGTGCCCGGGCACGCCCTCGCTCGCGCCGCCGCTCAGCGCGTGCGCGATGGGGATGGCCAGCCCCATCACGAGGTAGCCGGCCGCCTTGATCACGGCGGCCAGCGCCACCGAGGCGCGGTAGCCCAGCTTGTCGCTGAGCCCGCCCGAGAAGATGGGCACGCCCGTTTGCAGGAGCGACCAGGTGGCGAAGAGGCTGCCCTTCTGGATGTTGTCGAGCTGCGGTCCCCCGAGCTCCACGGCGAGCAGCAGGTAGACCGCGAGCACGGTGCGCAGCCCGTAGTAGGAGAAGCGCTCCTGCAGCTCGATCACGTTCGACAGCCAGAAGCGGCGATTCAGCGTGGCGAACTGTTCGCGGAAAGTCGCGGCCTCGGCCATGGGGGCACCTCGCGGCGCCGTGTAATCCGCGCGTGCTAGGCTCAGCCGCGATGTCCATCGAGATCGAGGGCCTGGTCGTCCGGTACGGGGCGATCGCGGCGGTGAGCGATCTCTCGCTGCGGGTGCCCGAGGGCGCGATCTTCGGGCTGCTCGGGCCGAACGGCGCGGGCAAGTCCAGCAGCATACGATGTGTCGCGACCGTGCAGGTGCCCACCGCAGGGCACGTGCGGGTAGGCGGCATCGACGTGGTGGCCCGTCCCGAGGAGGCGCGCCGGTTGCTCGGGGTGGTGCCCCAGCACCTCGCGCTCTACGAGGCGCTGAGCGTGGTGGAGAACCTGCGTGTCTTCGGGGGCTGCCTCGGGCTCTCGGGCGCCCGCCTGGGTGACCGGGTGGCCTGGGGCCTGGCCCTCGCTCAGCTCGAGGCTCACGCCGAGAAGGTCGTGGGCACGCTCTCCGGGGGCATGAAACGACGGCTGAATATCGCCGTGTCGTTGCTCCACGACCCGCGCATCCTCGTGTTCGACGAGCCCACCACCGGCGTCGACCCGCAGTCGCGCAATCACATCTTCGAGACGGTGCGCGCGCTCCACGCCGAGGGGCGAACGGTGGTTTACACGACGCACTACATGGAGGAGGTCGAGGCGCTGTGTCGCGACGTTGCCATCGTCGACAAGGGACGGCTCGTCGCCTGCGATCAGCTTGACCGCCTCGTGTCCAGCGCCGCGCCGCGCGCCTTCGAGGTCCGGGTCGAGGGCAGCTCGGCCGAGGCGGTCCGCGCCGCACTCGCCGCGTCGGGGCTCCACGCGGCGGTGAGCGCCCGCGGGCGCTCCCTCGAGGACGTCTTCCTCGAGCTCACCGGTCGCGGCCTGCGAGATGCCTCGTGAGCATCCTCTACTGGATCATCCGCAAGGACCTTCGCGTCTTCGCGAGCGACAAGAAGGGCGCCCTGATGGTGGTGGTGGTGCCGCTGGTGCTCGGGGTGATGATGGGGCTCATCTTCAACCCCGGGAGCGGCCCCTCGCCGATCGAGCTGGTGGTGGCCAGCGAAGACGAGGGCGCGCCGGTCAAGGCGCTGCTGGCCCGGCTCGACGCCGAGCCGGGGCTCGAGGTCGCGCCCATGAGCGTCGCCGAGGCGCGGGCGGCGGTGGCGGCGGGCGAGGTGGCGGTGGCGCTTGCCATCCCCGCCGGCACCAGCGACAAGCTGAGCATGGCCGCGGTGTTTGGCGGCGGTGCCAACAAGGGAGAGGTGGCGCTCTGGTACGATCCCTCGGAGCCCACCAGCGCCGACATCGTGAAGGGCCTACTGACGAAGGCGATGATGGAGACGGTGTTCTCCGAGTTTGGCGACCCGTCGCGACAGCGTGCGATGTTCGACGAGCTCCGGGGCTCGGTGGACGCCGCCGCGCGCCCCGAGCTCGCGGCCTTTCTCGACCAGGGCACCAAGTTCGCCAATGAGAACGCCGCCGGTGCGAGCGGCGGCGCCGGCGGCGGCCTGGAGCCCCCGCTCAAGGTGACGAGCGAGGCCGTCGTGGCCGCCGGGCCCACGGCCGGGTTCAACAGCCACGCCCACACCTTCGCTGGCATGTTGATGCAGTTCCTGCTCTTCTCCGCCTCGTCTGCCGCGAAGACCCTCCTCGCCGAGCGCCAGTCGGGCACGCTCGACCGCCTGCGCACCACCGCCGCTCGCCCCTGGCAGATCCTGCTCGGCGCCGGCATCGCTAACGCGGTGGTGGCGTTGGTCGCGACAGTAGTCGTGTTCGGCGTGGGCATCGCGGTTTTCGGCGTGGAGCTGCGCTCTGGCCTGCTGGCCTTTGGCCTGGTTGCCACCGGGCAGGCGGCTCTGGTGGGGTCTCTCGTGCTGTTGCTGGTGGGCCTCGCCGACTCCGACAAGCAGATCGACAGCATCGGCACGCTCGCCATCCTCTTCCTGTGCTTCGTGAGTGGCGCATGGGTGCCGAGCTTCATGCTGCCGGAGGCGCTTCTCAAGCTCGGCCCCGCGATCCCCACGCGCTGGATCCTCGACGGCATGGCAGGCGCCACCTGGCGCGGCCTGGGGATGGGTCATGCCGCGTTGAGCTGCGGGGTGCTGCTGGCCTTCTCGGCGGTGTTCGCGACGGTGGGGCTGCGACGCTTCCGCTGGAGCTAGGCTGGGCGTATCGTGGGCGCGATGTGGTTCCTCGTCGCCTGTAGTGCGGTCGACCGGCCCGGCGCGGAGCTGGGAGGCGACAGCGCCGCGCCCGAGACGGTCGAGCCCTCGCGACCCGCCTGCGAGGGCGAGCCCGAGGCGCTGATCAACGAGGTGGTCGCTGCCAACGTGCAGGGCATCGCCGACGCCGACGGCGCCACGCCAGACTGGATCGAGCTGCGCCTCGGGGCCACCGATCTCGAGGGCTGGGGCCTCGACGACGGCGAGTCGCCGTGGACCCTCCCCGCGCTGACGCCGGGGACGCATGCGCTGGTGTTCGCCTCCGGGAAGGACCGCGTGGACAGCGAGCTACACGCCGACTTCGAGCTCGACGCCCTGGGCGAGACGCTCTACCTCACCTCACCGAGCGGTTGCGTGGCCGACTCGGTGACGCTGCCGCGCCTCTACGCCGACGTGGCCTACGGGCGCGCGGAATCCGGCTGGGCGTACTTTCTCGAGCCGACGCCGGCGGCATCGAACGATACAGAGTCGCGACCCGGCTTCGCGGCAACGCCGACCCTTTCCCCGGCGCCCGGCTTCTACGACAGCGTGAGCGTCGAGGTGAGCGGGGAGGGGAGCCTGCTCGTGAGCACCGACGGGGCCGTCCCCGAGCGGGCCGGGGAGGACTACGCCGGCCCGATCGCGGTCGACCGGGTGACCGTGGTGCGTGCCCAGGCCCTGGTCGACGGCCTCTGGCCGAGCCTCGTCGCCACCGGCACCTACCTCGTCGACGCCGGTCTCCCCGAGAGCACGGTGCGCGTCATCTCCCTGGCCGTCGATCCTCCCGACCTCTGGGACGAGGAGACGGGCATCTACGCCTACGGCACCGACTACGAGGCATGGTATCCCTACTTCGGGGCCAACTTCTGGGAGCTCTGGGAGCGCGATGTACACGTGGAAGTGTTCGACGCCGACGGCACGCTGCTGGTGGCCCAGGACGCCGGCATCCAGATCGCGGGCGGTTACTCCCGCGCCTTCGACCAGCGAAACTTCGAGCTGCTCGCCCGCAGCGGCTACGGCCCCGCCGCCTTCGAGTACCCGCTGTTCCGCGACGAGGAGATCGACAGCTACGAGCGCCTGTACCTCCGCAACGGCGGCGACTGGTGTGGCACGCAACTGGTCGACGCGGTGGTGCAGGGCGTGTTTCGCGACCCCGAGGGACGCCGCTACGAGAGCGTCGACGCGCAGGCCTACGAGCCCGTGCTGGTGTACCTCGACGGCGAGTTCTGGGGCCTCTACGAGCTCAAGGAGCGCCTCGACGAGAGCTACGTCGCGGCGCACCACGGCGAGGATCCCGACGCGCTCGACCGGGTGAAGGTGGGGTGGACGCACGACGCGAACTGGGAGATCGAGCAAGGCACCTGGGACGCCTTCGACGCGCTGGAGGAGCTCGTGGCCTCGCGCGACCTCGCCGACCCCGACGCCGCCGCCGAGTTCGCGGCGATGGTGGACGAGAAGAACTTCGCGAGCGCGCTGGCGGCCCAGGGCTGGATCGGCAACACAGATTTCTGGTACAACAACCTGCGCTTGTGGAAGCCGTGGCGAGAGGGCGGCGAGTGGCACTGGATGGTGTACGACTTCGGCCACGGGTGGGGGAGCTACGACTACGACCACCTCTCCACCACCACGGCGGGCACCTGGAAGGGACTGCCGGTCGGGGCCGCGCTCAGGAGCGAGGATTTCCGCGTCACGTTCATCAACGCCCACGCCGACTACCTCAACACCACGCTCCAGGGCGACTGGGCGCGCGCCGTGGTCGAGTCGCTGGCCGAGGAAACCCGCCCGGCGATCCCTATGCAGCAAGAGCGCTGGTGTGGCGGCGAGAACCTCCCCTACTGGGAGTCGGCGGTGGACTACGCGGCCACCTTCGCCGAGCGGCGTGGGCCGGTGGTGGAGGACGACCTCGCGCGGGTGTTCAACCTCGAACGCGGCACCTTGACGCTCGAGGCCGAGGGCGAAGGCCGATTCGAGCTCACCACCGTCACCGTGGACCCGGGCTTTGTCGGCACCTACTACGCGGGCGTGCCGGTGACGATCACCCCGGTCCCCGCCGAGGGCTGGACCTTTCTCGGGTGGGAGGACCGCGGCGGGAACAGCATCACCGTTGACGTGGAGGGGGACGTCGTGTTGCGCGGGTCGTTCGGTGCCGGAGGTTAAGGGTTAAGACTTAGCTCTCGACGCGTCAAGAGTAAAGCACCAACGATCCCGCCACAGTGGGGCCTCGGTGGAGGAAGAACCTGCCCCCGTGGCGCGCCGGGTTGTCCCCGGCGTCGCACAATCTCAGTGGTCCCCTTGACGGATAATCTTCCAAATGGTAGATATCGGTCGTTCCCCAGGGAGCGACCACATGAAATTCGGACTTATTTCGCTACTTCCAATGCTAATCGCGAATTGTGGCGGGGGCGGGTCGACCGCCGAGCCCGAGTCCTTCGACACGACCTGCGAGGACTACCAGATCATGCTGGACGTCGAGGTGGTGCTTGCCCGGGAGTGCACCGCGAGCAGCCAGTGTACCCAGGTGCTCGGTGGCACCGGCTGCGGCTGCGACACCGACGACGTCATTGCCAATTCCAGCTTCGATGCCAACTACCTGTACGACCTCCTCGACGAGTCGCGAGCGGCTGGCTGCACGGTGAGCACCGGCACCTCGTGTGCCTGTGACGCCGGCGCTGAGCCCGCCTGCGTCGGCGGGCGCTGCACCTGGCGCTGATCGGCTCGCGACACCTGCGCGGCGGGGAGAGGGGCCCTGGACTGGCGCGTCGAGAGTCGAGTCACCCGCGGGCCGTGCCCCGGCGACTCAATCGAGGCGCCAGCCGAGCACGAGGCCGCGACCGTCGGCGAGCTTGACCCTCACCGCCAGCCGCCCGTCGGCGCGCAGCGAGGCCTGGTTGAAGGCGAGATCCACGACGGTGGAGCCGAAGACGACGTCGCCGAGACCGACGAGGCGGAGCCGTCCCGAGTAGACCCCGAGGTTCCCGCCCGCCGGAGCCGAGGCATGCACGACGTGGCCGAGGTCGTCGAGCGCAGCGGCGCGGTAGGCCTCGAAACCGTCGATGACGAGATCGTCGTCGCACCAGATTCCCCGTGGCGTCGCGACCGCCCCCTGGCCGCGATTGTTCGCGCCGAAGAAACGCTGCAAGCCGTCGCGACGAAGTATCGGCTCGGCGTGGCCGGATCGCCGCAGCCCGATCCCGCGCTGGTGGAACACGACCGTCCCTTCGTCCAGCACCACGGCGAGGCCGTCGTGCGGACCACCGCTCGCGACAACCTCAACGCCCGCCGTCGTGGCCAGCACGATCACCTCGGTGTCGCCGTCGCGGGCGCGCGCCGCCACGTCGCCCCGCGTATTGATCGTCGGACCGGCGGGGCCGAAGTCGAGCGTGGTGTCGTCGAGCCGCCCGTCGATGCACAACGCGGTCCGCGTGGGCGTGCGCGCGAAGAACGCGAGGCGCGCGCCGTCCACGGGGTGGCTGGCGGCGATCACGCCGGGGGGCGACACGACTGCAGTGTCGCGACAGATCACGCTCTCCCCGGAGGCGAGCGTGGCCTGGAACACAGCCCGGCCCTGCGGATCTAGCACCGGGACGTAGGGCGCGAGGTCGAGCACCTTCCCGCCCGTGGAGGCCAGCACCTGTGCGGAATTCAACATCGGTCGCGCTAAGTCTTAACCGTTAACCTCCGGCACCATGCCCAGGCACCATGCCCACTCCGGCACCATGCAAGAGCTCGCTCGCGACATCACCACCGCCCAGTCCCTCGTCGTCCTCAGCGGCGCCGGGATGGGCCTCGCCTCCGGGATCGCCACCTTCCGCGGGAGCGACCCCGGCGCGGTGTGGGCCAACGACGTGATGACCATGGGGACCTTCGCCTTCTTCAGGGAAGATCCCGTCGAGTCCTGGCGCTGGTATCGGAGCCGCTTCCGCTCGCTGCAAGGCGCGTTGCCCAACGCCGGGCACCACGCCCTGGTGGCACTCGAGCGCTGGGCGGTCGCCTCGGGTCGCGACTTCCTGCTGGTTACCCAGAACATCGACACCCTCCATCGCAAGGCCGGCAGCGAGCGACTGGTAGAGGTTCACGGTCGCGCCGACCGGGTGCGCTGTCCCAGGGTGGGGTGCGAGCACGGCTCCCCCCGCGGATCGCTGCCCGTCCCCGACTTCACCACTTTCGACGCGAGCCCCTCCCAGGACACCCTGCCGCGCTGCCCGGCCTGCGGCACCGTCGTCCGCGCCCACGTGCTCTGGTTCGACGAGTTCTACGACGGCCACGAGGAGTACCAGTTCCGCCGCGTTCTCTCGGCGTTCACGCGCGCCGACCTCATCCTCGCGGTGGGCACGAGCTTCGCGGTGGGCGTCACCGAGGCCGCCCTGCGCACCCGGGCCGCCAAGTGGACCATCGACCCCTCGTCGAACCGGCCGCCCTACGGCGTGCGCCAGTGGTCGGCCCCCCAGGAGGAGGCGCTCCCGGCGCTGGTCGCCGCGCTCGCCGCGCAGTAACCCCCGGCCGTGCGCACCTTCCGCTACCAACACACGGTCACGTCGGCCGAGATCGACGGCTTCAACCACGTCAACAACGCGGCCTACCTCTCCATCTTCGAGCGCGCCCGCTGGGCGATCCTCGACGAACTCGGCACCCAGTGGGCCGACATCGCCGCCACCGGCGTGGGCCCGCTGGTGCTCGCCGCCGAGCTGAGCTTCGTCCGCGAGGTGCTCTTGGGCGAGACGGTGACGGTGGAGACCAGCTTCGAGCCCACCTCGCCCCGCCGCTTCAACGTGTTCCACCGCATGCTCGGTCCCGACGGCGGCCTGCGCGCCCTGGGGACGATCCGCGGCGCCTTCTTCAACGTCGTCCAGCGCAAGATCGTCGAGCCGCCCGGGGCCGTCGTCACCGCGATGGGCTTTGGCGGTGCGCTCCCGCCCGCGCCGCAGGTGCAGGGCCTCGGCGGGGCCTTCCTCCAGGCGCGTGACGTCGTTGCCCTGGCTCGCTGGTACAGCCAGCACCTGGGTTTACGCTTCGCCGAGCATGGTTCCGCTCACTACGTCGAGCTGCCGAGCAGCGACGTCGTCCCCAGCCTGCGCGTGGCCACCACCACCTTCGCGATCGTCCCCGGCGTGGCCACGGGACAGAAGGTCAACTTCCGCGTCGCCGACTTCGACGGTCTCGTGTCGCGACTCCACGAGACCGGTCACCCGCTCGAGAAGGGACCCGACGACTACGGGCGTTTCGCCACGGTGATCGACCCCGAGGGCAACCGCGTGGAGCTGTGG
>VGRQ01000043.1 GCA_016875315.1 Deltaproteobacteria bacterium
GCCCTTCTCGTCGCTGGTGCTGGTGCGGGTAGAGGCGGTCGACCGCGCCGTGGCCCGGCAGTCGGCGCAGGCGCTGGCCCGGCTCGCCCGCGGGCAGGCGCGCGCCTACCCGGGGATCGACGTGCTTGGGCCGGCGGTGGCGCCCTTGCCGAAGCTGGTGGGACGCTACCGGGTGCAGGTCGTCATGCGCGGTCGCGACCGGGCCGCATTCCGGGCCTTCCTGCGCGACCACCATCTCTCGTGGAAGACGCCTGCCGGGGTGCGGCGCATCGTCGATGTCGACCCCCGGTCAATGATGTGAGCCCGCCACGGGCCAGGGCGGTCGCGACAGGAAGTTGTCCACCATCGCGGGCGACAAGCCCCCCGGCGAGTGCACCGCGCCCGTCCCTGGCCTCGTGGCCGCGAGCGTTTCCTGCCGGGTGGCCACGAACTTGCGGTCGCGCACGTAGCGGTAGGTGCCCGAGTCGTCCTGGATGAAGCTGAACTCCCAGGGGTAGTCGTCGATCTCCACGTAGTAGAGGTCGGTGATCCCCCCGTAGATGAGCTCGGGCGCCACTTCGTATCCGCGGTCGACGAGCCCGGGGATCGACACGCTCAGCACGCCGTCGGCGTCGGTCACCACCACCTCGCCGAGGACGGGTTCCACGTAGGTGCCCACGAGCGCCGCGTGGTCGGTCTCGGCGGTGGGCCAGGTGGCCTCCCCGGCCTCGGGCAACACGTCGAGCGCCTTGATCGCGGCCATGACGGTGCTGCCGAAGTCGTCGCCGTAGCCGTTGCTCAGCACCGAGATCGCCACCCGCTGCTCCGGCAAGACGTAGAAAGCGGAGGAGAAGGCCATGGTGTTGCCGCCGTGCACCCAGAGCGGGGTCTCGTAGTACTTCCGGCCCACCTGGAAGCCATCGAGGACCATGAGTCCGAGCGCGTAGTGCTGGCTGTCGAGCTGGGGGTAGAGGCGCACCATCGGCGTCGTGAGCTGGTCGTGGGCCGCGGTGTCGAGAACGGCGTCGTCGCCGTCGATCAAGAAGGCGCCGTAGCGCACCACCTGCTCGGCGGTCGACCAGACGAGGCCTGCGGGGCGGGTGAAGGCGTTGTCGGCCTCGGCGGCCATCTCGACCACCCCGATCTCGTAGGGCACGTCGGCCCAGGGGTCGAAGCCGTCGTAATCGCCGAGCAACAGCCCGTAGCCAGTGGCGTAGTCGCCGTCGGCCTCGACCTCGGCCTTGCGGGCGTAGCTCCGGGTCATGCCGAGCGGCGCGAGCAAGTCGTCTTCGAGGATGTCGCCCCAGGGGCGGCCATCGTGCTCCTCGTGCAACAGCCCCGCGAGCGAGAAGTTGGCG
Organism: Deltaproteobacteria bacterium; assembly: GCA_016875315.1. GTDB lineage: Bacteria > Myxococcota_A > UBA796 > UBA796 > SXON01 > SXON01. The sequence continues at coordinate 1,338 of VGRQ01000043.1, forward strand.
TTGCTGTAGTTCCACATGGCCCCGGCCGGCGCGTGTGCCCACTCTCGCGACGCGAAGTCGCCGTGCCCGTGCTCGGACAGGTAGCTGTCGTCGGGGTGATCGCTCCACGGGGTGTAGTCGTAGAGCCCCCCCTGGTGACTCAGCAGGTCGCGGATGGTGGCCCCGGCCGCCCAGCTCGGCGAGGTGGCAAGGTCAAAGCCGAGCGCGGCGATGCCAGCGTCGAGCCCGATCTCGCCGCGCGACTCGGCCTGGAGCAGCGCGGCGGCGGTCATCTTCTTGGTGTCGGAGCCAACCTGGAAGAGCGTCGACGTGGCCAAGGGGTCGTCGGTATCTGGGTGCCTCGAGCCGAACGCGCCGCTGTAGACAATCTCCCCGTCGTGCCAGATGGCGACCTGCGCCCCGCTGGCCATGCTGGCTGCGAGGTCGGACTCCACCGCCTTCGCGATGCCGCTGGGATCGAAGTCGTTGGCACCGGGGTCGTCACCGGTGTCGTTGGCCGCAGTGTCGCGACCGGAGCCAGTGGACTCGTGGCTGGTGTCGGCCACGTCGGCGTCGGTGCAGGCGAGGAGCCAGAGCATGCACTTTTCCCTCGACTTGGACTAACAGTGGTCATCGCTGCGGGCGCATCCCTGCGACGCGCAAACGGGGTAGCTCCGCTGGCGTGAGCATCGCCCTCGCCTGCCTCGCTGCCTTCTTCGCGGGCCTCGTCGACGCGATGGCCGGCGGCGGGGGTCTCATCCAGGTGCCGGCCGTATTCGCCTTGATGCCCGACGCGCCGGTGGCCACCGTGCTCGGCACCAACAAGGGCGCCGCCTTCTGGGGCACCGCCGCGGCGGCGATCCGCTATGCGCGCAGCGTGCCCTTGCCGTGGCGCTCGGTGGGGCTCGCGGCCGGGGCGGCCGGGGTGGCCAGCGCGGCGGGGGCGATGCTGGCGCGGGGCCTCGATGCGAGCGTACACAAGCCGGCCATCCTCGTGGCCCTGGTGCTGGTGGCTGGTTTCACCTTCCTCCGCCCCGACTTCGGCAAGCTGGCCGGCGGGGTGGAGCGCCCCTGGCTGGCCACGGCGCTCGGCGCGGCCATCGGCCTATACGACGGGATGATCGGCCCGGGAACTGGCACGTTTCTCATCGTCGCCTTCATCGCCACGCTCGGCCTCGACTTCCTCGGCGCCGGGGCCGGGGCCAAGGTGGTCAACGCCACCACCAACCTCGCCGCCATCCTCGTGTTCGCCTGGGGCGGCAACATCCGCTGGGACTGGTCGATCCCGATGGCGGTGTCGAGCGTGGCGGGCAATCTCATCGGCGCGCGCATCGCGCTCGCGCGGGGCTCGGGCTGGGTGCGCACCGTGTTCCTCGTGGTGAGCGTGGCCCTGGTGGGCAAGCTCGCCCTCGACGTCTACGGCTCGTGACCTTCGAAGATGGGCTCGCCGCGCAGGGCGCGCTCGGTGCGCTCCTTCCAGAGGTCGCGCTGGTGCTGGCCGCTGGGGTAGCTCGACTCGTCGACGTAGAGCACCTCGCGCTTGCGGGCGCCGCTCGCGGGCGCCGATTGGAACTCGAGGCCCATCTGCTCGGCGGTCTGCATCGACAGCGCCCTGCTCTGCAACGCCTCGGCCTGGCTCGCGGCCTTGTCGAGCGCGAGGCCCGCGAGCGCGGCGAGCACCGAGGCGGCGAGGAGGAGTCGCATCGATCGAGGGATCGGATCTCGGGCGGGCCCGCGTTAGGCCGGGGGCCCTGCCCGGAGCCCGCATGTCCACCGTGAAGTACAGCGCTGTCGTCCTCGGGGCCGGCCCCGGCGGCTACCCCTGCGGCATCCGCCTCGGGCAGCTCGGCGTCAAGACGCTGGTGATCGAGCGCGAGTACTGGGGCGGCGTGTGCCTCAACGTGGGCTGCATCCCGAGCAAGGCGCTGATCACGGCCGGCAAGCGCGTGGAGGAGATCGCCCACGCCGGCGTGATGGGCATCGAGGTGCCGGGCGAGCCGGTTGTCCACATGGACAAGCTGCAGGCCTGGAAACAGTCGGTGGTCAACAAGCTCACCGGCGGCGTGCGCACGCTGCTCAAGGCCAACAAGGTCGACATGATGTTGGGCAACGCCGAGTTCACCGGTCCGAAGACGCTCTCGGTAACGACGGCGGAGGGCGTGGTGACGGTAGAGGCCGACAACCTCGTCATCGCCGTGGGATCGCGTCCCATCGAGATCCCCGGGTTCTCCTTCAAGGACCGCCGCGTCCTCGACAGCACCAAGGCGCTCGCCCTCGACGAGATCCCGCGGCGGCTGGCGGTGATCGGCGGCGGCTACATCGGCCTCGAGATGGGGATGATGTACGCCAAGCTCGGCAGCGAGGTGACGGTGGTGGAGGCGGCCGACCAGGTGCTCCCCGGTTTCGACCCCGACGTGGTGAAGCTCATCGAGCGCAAGCTGAAGAAGGACAAGATCAAGGTGTTCACGAAGTCGCAGGCGCTCGGCTGGGAAGAAGGCGACGGCGGGGCCACGCTCCGCTACCGCGCCCCCGACGGCGAGAAGACGGTCGACGTGGACTACATCCTCGTCACCGTGGGGCGACGCCCCAACACCGACACGTGCAAGCTCGATGCCGCGGGCGTGGCGATGGAAGGTCGCTTCATCAAGACCGACAGCCAGCTCAAGACCTCGGTGCCCGGCGTGTTCGCCATCGGCGACTGCACCACCGGCCTGATGCTCGCCCACAAGGCGAGTCACGACGGCGAGGTGGCGGCCGAGGTGATCGGCGGTCACAACGCGCACAACGTGGCCAAGACCGTCCCCGCCGTGGTGTTCACCGACCCCGAGATCGCCACCGCTGGCCTGATGGAGCACGAGGCCAGGGCCAGGGGCTTCGAGGTGAAGGTGGGCAAGGTGCCCTTCGCCGCCATCGGGCGCGCGCTCACCACGGGCGACACCGACGGTTTCATCAAGGTGATCGTCGACAAGAAGAACGACCGGGTGCTGGGCGTCACCATCTGCGGCCCGCACGCCAGCGACCTCATCTCCGAGGCGGCGCTCGCGGTGGAGATGGACTGCGAGGCCCTCGACATCGGCCTCACCATCCACCCCCATCCCACCCTGGGCGAGGGGGTGATGGAGGCGGCCAAGGCGGCGATCGGGCAGGCGATTCACGTGGTCAACGGCTGAGCGCCTCCACCACCACGTCGTCCCACCCGCGAACCTGAGGCGTACAACGCCGACCGCGCCACGATGCGGCGGCGTCGGCGAGATCGTCGACTCGCGAGACGATGGTCCCGCCGCTGCCGGTGACCAGCGCGCAGTCGCCCACGTCGGTCGCGACCACCGGCGTGCCCTGGGCCCGGTACGCCAGGAGCTTCAAGGGACAGAACCAGGGCGGCGCGTCGGCTCCGTAGGGTGCCAGTCCCACGTCCATCGCCGCCACGAGGTCGGCGGCGCGGGCCTCGCTCACCTGTCCCACCACGCGCACGCGCGGGTGCTCGATCTTCACCGGGCCCTCGCCCACGCAGAGGCCCACCGCGCCGGGGATGCGTTCCACCACGCCGGGCAGGGCCTCCACGCCGTGCCACGCCTTCATCGAGCCGAGGAAGCCGATCACGAAGTCGCCGTCGGTGAAGCCGAGCGCCCGTCGCGTCGCCTCGCGATTGCCAACGTGTCGCGAAACGCCGTTCGACAGCAGCCGCGCCTTCACCCCCATCGAGCCGAGCCAGTCCACCAGCCACCGCGAGACGGCCACCACCTCGCCCTCGGCGCCGGCCGCCGTGAGGATGCGTCGTTCCCAGAACTCGGCCAGCTTCCGCTGCGGGAGCGACTCGAAGCGGGCGCGCTCCTGGACCAGCGGCGCGTTCACCTCCAGGATCCACCTCGCCTTGCTGTGGCGCGCCACCTTCCATCCGGCGTCGGAGAAGAGCGTGAAGCGCTCCCACAAGAGCGTGGGCCGCAGCGCGAGCGCCGGCCTCGCGCAGCGCCGCGCCGTGTGGATCTCCCGCTCTTCCTCCCACGGCGACAGCCAGCTGGGCCAGCCAGCCACGCCCACGGGGATCACCGGCACGCCCAGCTGCGCGTGTACGCCGCGGCGGTCGGCGAGGCGCGGTGTGACGATGGTGGCGCCCAGCGCCGTGGCCATGCCGCGCACGTGGGCCGAGGCGCCGGAGGGCCCCAGGGCGGGGATGCCCGCCGAGGCGCACAGGTAGACCGGCCGCTCCACCTACTTCTTGGGCGGCACGAAGTGTACGTCGCGCGCGAGGGCCGCCACGCGTTCCTCGGGCGACAGCGTGACCATGTTGTCGAGGATCCAGCTCAGTCGTCGCGTCTGCACGCGGCCGCCCACGTACTGCTTCTCCCAGCCGCCGCGCGGGTTGCGGATGATGCTCGCCATGAACGCGGCCTCCTCGGGGAGCAGGCCCAGCGGCTGCTTCAGGAAGTAGGCCTCCGACGCGGCGCGGGCCCCGCGCACCGTGGGCCCCCACTCGATCACGTTCAGGTAGAGCTCGAGGATGCGATCCTTGCCGAGCTCCCGCTCCATCTCCACCGCGTAGAGCAGCTCCTTGAGCTTGCGCGCGTAGGTGCGCTCGGGCGTGAGAAACAGGTTCTTCGCCAGTTGCTGCGATATGGTGCTGCCGCCGCGCACCACATGGCCTTCCACGTCGTTTTCGTGGGCGGCCTCGGTCATGCCTTCCACGCTGAAGCCGCCGTGCGATCGGAAGCTGGCGTCTTCCGCCGAGATCACGGCGGCAGGCAGCATGCGTCCCGCGTCGGCGAGGGGAAGCCAGCCCTCGGTGCCCTCGCCGCCCTGCACCGGGACGAGGTTGCCGTCCTTGTCGCGACCCATGTACGTGAACGAGCCCATCCGGTACTCGGGACCGACGAGCCCATCGACGTTGAAGTCGGCTACGCTCGGGCGGAATGTCACTCGCAGGGGGAGCAGGCGGAACTCCCCGTTTCCCGCGATGGTACCCCTGATGTCGGCCTGTCGCGACTCCGGGACCAGCGAGGCGACGGCCGCGTACACCGCGCTGATCTCGGTTTCTGGCAGGCGGTAACGGCCAGCGGCGAGTTCCAGGAGCGACACCTCGGCGTCGACCTCCACCTTCACCCCCTTGGCCTCCACGGTGCCGCTGAAACGTGTCCCGTCCCAGCGGCCCTGGGCGCTCACGTCGATGGGGCCGAGCGTGCCGCCGAGGTCGTCGTGCGCCAGCGTGCAGCGGCAGCTCGCCCTCACGTTGGGCTTCTCGGCGTCGGCGCCGGGATCGTAGTCGACCTCCACGGTGCCATAGGGCGTGCGCTCCTCGAGGTGCACGGTCGGCAAGGACGTGACGGCCTCGTCTCCCGGGGACTCGCTGCTCGGCGGAGCCCCGGCCGGCGTCAACAACGGGCTGTGGTTCAGGCCCGCCCACGCGGCGAGGGCGACCGCCGCCACCACGGCGATCAGCAAGATCCAGCGGCTCATGCCGCGATGACCTGGGCGATGGTGCGGGTGAAGTCGGGGTGACTGGCGATGCGGTCGCCGAGGTCGTCACCGGGCGCCGACCGGTCGGAGGCCGGCCGGGTGCGGTCGCGGTACCGCAGGAGGGCTTGTCCCACGGTGAGCTTCTCCAGGGGCAGGGCGGGCACGTAGCCGCTCTCGCCTTCCTCGATGATCCCGGCCTCCTGGAGCGTCTCGAGCGCCGCGTACACGTGGTCGGGGTCGCTGCCGAGCACGGCGTTGATCGCCTGCTCGCTCGATGGCCCCTGCCCGGCCTGGAAGCGGCGCGCGAGCACCAGCAGGCATTGAAGGCCGAACAACACGTCGGGGGAACGTCGCTCGGTGCCCTCGATGAGCCGGTCTTCCGCCCGTGACATCTCGGTCCACCGCTCGGTCACCACGCTGATGACCACGCCGAGGAGGATGATGGTCCACACGGCGTAGACATAGAGCAGGAACAGGGGGACGAAGGCGAGCGAACCGTAGATCAGCGCCGTGGCCTGCGTGCTCTGGAAGAGCTGCACGTAGGCGCCGAAGGCCCACTTCAGGCCCTCGAAAAGGAGCGCGGAGAGCAGGCCGCCGACGAGCGCCGAGCGCCAGCGCACGGCGGTGTCGGGCAGGGCGCGGATGCCGAAGACGAAGGCGGCGGTGGTAACCAGCACCGGCGTGGCGTTGTGGAGGATCGCCCAGCGCGTGACTTCCTCGGCGCGCTGGGTCAGCGAGGTGCCGGTGGCGACGATCACCGGCGCGAGGGTAATCGTGGCGTAGTACAGGGCCAGTCGCGACGTGAGCGGCCGCTTGACCCGCGCGTTCCAGATGCGATTGTAGGCCTCCTCGGCGGCGAGGAAGATCCGGGCGCTCGCCATGAAGGCCACGAACAGGCCGACGGCGCCGATGCTCTTGGCGTCGAGCTCGTCGGGGAGCCCCGCCGACTGCCAGTCGGGCAGGCGCGTGGCGAGGTCGGCACCGATGAAGGCCGACAGGGGGACGGAGCCGAGGATGCCGAGCCCGTCGAGCACCAGGACGACGAGGATCAGCACGGGAACCAGCGCCACCAGCGTCCAGTAGGAGAGCGTGCCCGCGCGCACGGGGATGGCGTCCTTCACCAGCTTGCGGGTGACGATCGCCACGAACTTGGCGGCCAGCCGCAGCTGCGCGGGCAGGGCCGGGTTGCGCACCTGGGCGCGGTAGAGGCGGTCGACGAGGAGCATCGCGGGGGAAGCCTACCGCAGTCGGGGGGCGGCCGGCGCCTACCCGCCGCCGTCGGGGTTAGGATGACAATGTGAAGCCACGCGTTCCGATCCCCGAGGGCGCCCTCGAGTCGCTCTGCAGGCGCTGGCGGGTGCGACGACTCGCCCTGTTTGGGTCGGTGATCCGCGCGGACTTCCACGCCGGCAGCGACGTGGACGTGCTGGTGGAGTTCGAGCCGGGTGCGACGCCGGGGTTCTTCGGGATGGAGGAACTCCGAGCCGAGCTGTCCGCCCTGCTGGGCGAGCGTCCCGTCGACCTGGTGACTCCTGCCGCGCTGCACCCGCTGCTGCGAGAGCGCATCCTCTCGGAAGCCCTCCCGCAGTTCGCCGCATGAGCGAGAGGGACGAGCGGGTGTACCTGTCCGACATGCTCGCGGCCACGCGGGCGGCGCTCGGCTACATGGATGGGCGCACGCGCGTCGACCTCGACGACGATCCAATGCTCCGGGACGCGGTCATCCGGCAGCTCGAGATTCTCGGAGAGGCGGCCACGCACGTCAGCGTTACGACGCGCGACGCGCAGCCATCGATCCCCTGGCGCGGTCTCGCTGGCATGCGAAATGTGCTGATCCATGCCTACCACCGGGTTGACCTCGACGAGGTGTGGCACACGACGTCGGTGGACCTGCCCGCGCTGCTCGATGCGCTGGAACGTCTGGTCGCCGAGGTCGGCCTGACGACGTAGGCGGGTCACCCGCCGCCGTCGAAGTTGCAGTTGAGCAGGTTGCACGAGCGGGTGCAGCGGTGCACCTCGTGGCGGCGTCGCATCGTCTCGGCGGCGTTCCAGATCGCCGCCAGCGAGCGGCCGTCGTCCACGCGGCCCACCGGCTCGAGGAAGTAGCAGAGGCGCACGTTCCCGGCTGGATCGAAGGCGAGGTCGCTGTGCCCCGCCTTGCACACCTGGCCATTGTCGATGCTCGGATCGCGAAAGTGTCGCTTGAAGGCTTCCAGCTGCTCCACCGCGTTGCACACCTTGCCCCAGGCGCGGCGCTCCTCGATGAGCACGTCGAGCGCGGCGTCGATCTCGGGCAGCTGCGCAGGGCTGGGCCACATCGCGGAGCGGCGGAACCAGGTGGGATCGTGGGCGTTGTTCCCGAAGTTCTGGTAGAGCGGCTGCACCACCAGCTCGTAGCCGCGCGACTTCACCCACCCGAGCAGCTCGGGCAGCTCCGTCGCGTTGCCCGCGTGCAGGATGCTGGCGATGATCACGCGCGGCGCGCCCACGCGGTCGAGCCGATCGCAGGCCTCCATCACCTTGCGGTGGCTCCCGGCGCGGCCCCGGCTGTGGTCGACGGTGCTCTCCTTGAAGCCGTCTAGCGACAAGTACGCCACGCTCACGCCGGCATCGCGCAGGGCCTCGGCGCGCGCGTCGGTCAACAACCAGCCGTTGGTGTTGAAGGTGACGGTGAAGCCCAGCTTCACCGCGCGGGCCATCAGCCTCTCCAGGTCCTTGCGGAGCAGGGGCTCGCCACCCACGAAGTTCATCGCGGCGGGGCCGGTCCAGGCCGCCAGCTCGTCGATCACCCGAGCCCAGGTGGCCTCGGGAAGATCCGCCGCCTCGTTCTTGTAGATGTCGCAGTGAGCGCAGGGCAGGAAACACCGGTCGGTCACCGAGAGATGCACCTGCCGTGGGGCCTCGGCGGCGGCGCGGAGCCGGAGTCGCGACATCACCCGCGTGCCGGTGTCGCCGGCGAGCACGCGCGCGAGCCCGGCGATCACGAGGCCACCCGGATCTCGGCGGGGGTGATGTCGGTGTAGTTGGCCGAGCGGGGGATGTAGCAGCCGTGGCAGGCGGGGAGCTTCTCGTAGTTGCCGGTCGCGACGCGGTGGCGCGTGGCACGCATCTGGCCGCCGAACCAGATCTCGCTGAACGGCTGCTCGTGTACGTTTCCGAGCACGTTCTGGAGCCGGTTGTCCCGCGTGCAGGTGGTGACGTTGCCGTCCCAGCTCACCACCGGCGACTTCCAGAAGCAGGCGCAGATGCCCGGCCCCCGGTCCACCTGGCGCGGCGTGCGGTCCTCGCGCGGCAGGGCGAGGCCGAGCCGCGACACGGCCTCGCGGTAGTCCCGGTTGGCGCCGGCCTGCGCCTCGGGCGTGGGCGCGTCGAGCTGCCGGAAGAAGACCACGGCGTCGGTGCCGCTCGGCACGTGCTGGGCGGCCACGCGCACGGCGATGCCCCGGTCGCGACAGGCTGCCGTCCACCGGCTGCGAAAGGCCCCGGCCTCGGGCGCGTTGTTGCCGGAGAGGATCATCTGGAACACCGGCCGGGGCCAGGGGGCACCCGACCGTACTTTCTCGTCGAGGAAGGCGAGCACGTTGGCCTCGACCTCCTCGAAACTGTCGCGCCCCTTGATGCGCGCGTAGGTGTCGCGACTGGCGGCGTCGAGGGAGAGGTGCCAGGTCTGCGGCACGGGGGAGGCGTTGAGCGCGATGCGCACGCGGTCGCGACCGAGGTGCGTGGCGTTGGTGTGCAACTCCACGCGGGCGAAGGCGCCCCGGGCGGCGGCACGCAGGCCGGCCCGGTAGATCGCCCCGAACTCGGGGTGAATGAGCGGCTCGCCGAGCCAGAAGGGCACCAGGGCGTCGAAGTGCGCGCCGGTGGCCACCAGGTCGTCGAACAGCGCCTCGGCGGTGGCCAGGGGCAGGAACCCGGGCCGCGCGTGGTGCGGGTGCGCGGCGCCCTCGGCCACGGTGCAGTGCACGCAGGCGAGGCTGCACTGGTTCGTCGTCTCGAGGACGAGGTAGCTACCCGGGAGCGCGAAGGGGCGCGTCACCCCTGCATGCTAGCGCAGCCGGCCTAGTCGTAGTCGTGGTGGACGGTACCGGAGGGCGGCTCGGGGGGCGGCGCGTCGGGCACGACGACCCCGGGCTCCTCGGCGCCGCTCTCGACGGCGCGGTCGCGCGCGGCGTCGTCGCTGCCCGCCGGGGCCCAGTAGCCGGGTACCCACTCGTCACCGTCGTTGTAGTAGCCGTCCACCCACACCTGCCCGTCACGACGCTCCTCGCGCCAGTAGCCGTCGATGTAGACCGTGCCCGCCCAGTAGCCGGGCACCCAGAGCCAGCCCACGCGAGCCACCGCCGGGCGCCAGTAGCCGGGAAACCAGCGAGGACCCACGTAGTAGCCTGCCACCCACACCCAGCCGGGCCGCGCGGCGGGGGCGTAGGCGGCGGCCCAGGGCGAAATCGCGACGTGTACCCGCGGGCCGGGGCGGTAGGCGGGGCGATGACGATGAGGCCGCGCCTCGGCGACGAGAGGGGCGGCCAGCACCAGCGCGGCGAGGATGGTCGGAAGTGTCTTCATGGCAACTCTCTATACGCGCGGGGGCCACCCGTCCTTCGATGCCCGGTTAAGCGACGGAATGACGCCCGACATCTCCGCGCTGCTCGCCGATCTACCCAAGACCGACCTGCACGTTCACCTCGACGGCTCGCTCCGCCTCGACACGCTGATCGATCTCGCCGGCGAGCGCGGCGTGAAGCTGCCCTCGAACAGTCCCGAGGGCCTGCGCGAGTCGGTGTTCAAGTCGCACTACGCCGACCTGCCCGAGTACCTGGCTGGCTTCGCGTGGACCTGCGCGGTGATGCAGGACGCCGAGGCGCTGGAGCGCATCGCCTACCAGTTCGCCCTCGATAACTGGGCGGAGAACGTGCGCTACGTGGAGGTGCGTTTCGCCCCCCAGCTCCACCAGCACGACGGCCTCGACGGGCGCGCGGTCTTGCGGGCGGTCAACGCGGGGCTGGCCCGGGCCATGACCGAGATCAACGCGGCACGTTCGCCAGGGACCCCCCCGTTTCGCTACGGCATCATCGTGTGCGCGCTCCGCATGTTCAACGAGTATTTTTCCACCTACTACCGGCTCTTGCTGCAGGCGCTCTCCAAGTTGCCCCGGCGACGCCTCGCCGGCCTCGCCTCGCTGGAACTCGCGCGCGACGCGGTGTGGGCCCGCGACGAGGAGGGCATCCCGGTGGTGGGCTTCGACCTTGCCGGCCAGGAGGATGGCTACCCGGCCACCGACCACCAGGAGGCCTACGCCTACGCCCACGCGAACTTCCTCCACAAGACGGTACACGCCGGCGAGGCCTACGGCGCCGAGTCGATCTTCCAGGCCATCACCGCCCTGCACGCGGATCGAATCGGCCACGGCTACCTGCTGTTCGCCCCCGACCGCATCCTCGACCCGAAGATCGCCGACAGGGAGGCCTACGCCGAGCGGCTGGCGGAGTTCATCGCCGACCGCCGCGTGACCATCGAGGTGTGCATCACCTCGAACCTCCAGACCAACCCTGCGATTCGCTGCGTCGAAGACCACGCCTTGCGACGCATGCTCGACAAGCGCATGTCGGTGGCGATCTGCACCGACAATCGCCTCGTGTCCCACACCACCGTCACCCGGGAGCTGGAGCTGGCGGTGCGCCACGCGCGCATCACGCCGCGCGAATTGCGCGACATTGTCATCCACGGGTTCAAGCGGAGTTTCTACCCGGGCACCTACGCCGAGAAGCGCGGCTACGTGCGCCAGGTGATCGACGAGTGCGACCGCGTGCTGGCACGGCACGGGGTGGACTTGCGGAGCAACGCGCCCATCTGGGCCTGAGGGGTTGTCCCGGCCAGCGCGAGGATCACTTCTTCTTCCCGAACAACCGCGAGATGAAGCTCGCGTCGTCTTCCTGCTTGGCTTCTTTCTCCTTCTCCATCCGCTTGAGCTCCCGCATGGCGTCGGGGTTGGCAGGCTTGATCTTCAGCGCGGTCACGAAGGCGTCGCGGGCCGCCTTGTCGTTGCTCTTCGCGCGGTGCACCAGGCCGATGAGCACCCAGCCGCTGTCGAGGCGCTCGGAGCCCTGCACGGCATCGAACAGGCGCTTGGCGCCGGCCTCCGCCTTCGCCTCGTCCTTGCCGTGATGGATCTTGAAGGTGGTGTACCCGGCGTAGGCAGCAAACTCCAGCTCCTCGGGCACTCGCTCGGCGCAGCGGGTGAAGATGTCGTGGGCCTGGGCGAGGCGTCCCGCGTAGTAATCGGCGAGTCCCCGCTTGAACTCTGACTCGGAGTCGAGGATGGCGCGGACCTTGTCCATCGCCTGCTCTTCCTCGGTCTTCTCGCCGCGAATCACCCTGGCGATGTAGGCCTCGCGCTTCTTCTCGTCGCCCAGCACCTCCCAGGCGGCACGGGCGTGATCGAAGATCTCGGCGGCGCTGGACTGCACCTCGGCGGAGTCCTCCACGAAGCGGTCGGGGTGGAGCTCGCGGGCGAGGGTGAAGTACGAGCGCCGGATCGTCTCCGGGGGATCCTGCCAGCTCACGCCGAGCACGCCGAAGTGGTCGGCAGCGCCCATGATCCGCGCGTGGACGGGGCCAAGGCGGGCGGCGACGGGCTGGGTGGCGGTGGCGAGATGGCGGGGCGTGGTGTCGCCGGTGGCATCGGCGATCATCGCGGCGATGTCGTCGACGCCGCCCGACCAGGCGCGCTTCTTGGTGACGGTGCGCACCTCGTAGACGCTCGTCTCGATGCCCGCGTCGGCGAGCGCGCCGAGGGCGAAGCCGATGCGGATCCAGCGCTCCGCCGCCGCCGGGCCGCCTGGGGCGAACTCCAGCACCTCGTCGAGGGTGCGCGTGCCGTCGAGATCGAGGAGATAGGACGATAGTTCTGGCGACATCGGCTGGCGGGCGAGCCAGTTGCACCCCGGAGCTTGCGACCGCGGGTAGCTGGTGACGGGGGGTCGCGGCAGGCCGGTCGTGAACAGGCCGTCGGCGAAGTCGACCGGCTCGCGACGGGGCGCCGCCTGCCCCTCCACCCACTTCGCCTCGCCCGTCGTTTCCTTGAAGATGCCGGCCATCCTCGCGCGGCCGGCGGCGGCGAGCAACTGGGCGTCGTCGAGCCCTGGGTTCTGCTCGCGCGCGCGGTCGATCGACTCGGACTTGAGGTTGGACTGCACCAGCGTGATCGCGCCGCCCTCTACGAAGATCAGGCGGCGGCGCTTGCCGTCGGTCCAGTCCAGCGCGCCGGTGGCGCCGGTGAGCAGGCACTCGGCAAGCTTGGCGGCGAGGGGATTCATGTGGGGAGGCTCCTCAGCGCCTCGCGCGCCGGCTCGAACTCGTGGTTGCGCGCCAGCGCGCGCCGGAGGAGCACGCGGGCCTCGTCGGCCTCGCCGCGCTCGATGTAGATGCTTGCCAGCCAGTAGAACGGCTCCTCGGCCTCGGGGTCGAGGGATACCGCCCGGCGCAACTCGCCCAGGCCGGCCGCGGTGTCGCCCGGGCAGGCGAGGTGGCGGGCCCGGCCGAGCATCGCGAGGATGACGGCATCGTCGCCTTCGAGGCGCAGCGCGGCGCGGAACAGCGCCGCCGCGCTGACGTGCTCGCGGCGCCCGAAGGCCTCGCGCGCGCGCTCTGCCAGCAGGACGGCGTGATTCTCCGCGCCGATCCTGTGGAGCTCGCGGCGCTCCCGCCGGTTCAGCTCGGCGTCGTAGATGGCGCGCCGCTGCGCGTCGCCCAGCACTCGTCCTGCCTCGACGACGCTGGCGAAACGACGCTGGGCGCGCTCGCGGGTGGCGGCCGAGACGCTCGCCGGCAGCGTGTCGGGATGAATCGTCGCGACGGCGGTCAGCACGGCCGCTGACACCTCCACGTCGAGCGCGTCGGGGGCGAGGCCGAGGACGGTGTAGTGGTCGGCGTCGCCGAGCAAGAGGTCCTGGGCGGCGATGCGCTCCTCCAGCGCCGCCACGTCCGCGAGGGAAGGCCCGCCCTCTCGAGGCGATACCGAGGGGGGAGCGTCGGTGAGCGAGAGCAGGGCGAAGCGGCGTAGGATGGCGACCAGGCGCGACAGCGGCTCGCCGCCGGCCGAGAGCGCCTCGCCCAGCGTGGCGCCGCCGACCAGGGCGGCCCGACCCGCCGCCAGGGTGTTGCGAGGGTCGAGCAACGGCCAGGCCCACGTCGGGAGGCCAAGGCGCACGTACCGGCGCGACTCCTCGGCATCGACAAGGACCTCGGCCTCACCCCCCGCGCGCCAGAAGGCCACGGCGGCAGGCACCTCGTAGCCGGCGAGGCCCACGGGCTCCACGGCCAGCACCCGCCAATGCCCCGAGCTGCGTCCGGCCGCGAGCTCGAGGCGGCGCAACACCTGCTCGCGCAGTGCCCGCTCGGCCGCGGCGCGGTCGAGCAACGAGGTGGTGACGAGGGTCTCGCCCAGCGGGCGCCCACGCCGGCGCGCCTCGGCGGCGCTGGCGTCGAGGTGCTGGCGGCTGGCCAGCCCGAGATCGGACAAGATGGCGCCGAGCTCGGTCTCGCGGTCGCTCGATCGCGCCGATGCCGGGGCGCCGCGCTGGAAGAACACCTTGCAGCGCCAGCCCTTGGCCTCGACCTCGAGGACGCCGGTGAAACGGCGATCGTGGAGGCGCAGCAACAGCGGCGGTAGCCAGCCGGCCCGCACCTGCCCCTCGTCGCCGGGGGCCTCGGGCCGGGCCTCGGTGGCCGTGCCGCCCACCACCTCCCCCGCCGGCAGTCGCACCGGCCCGGCGAGGAAGGGGTCGGGCTCGTGCGGAAGGTCCTCGGGAACCAGTTGCAGGAGCTTGGCATGCACCTCGTCGATGGGGACGGGCTTGCCGAAGAACGCGTCGGCACCGGCGCGGGCGGCGGCCTCGCGAGGAAAGTCGCTGCCGCTGTAGAGGAGGACGGGGATTCGGGGACCCGGTGCGAGCCGGATCGCGGCGCAGAGCGCGGCGCCATCGCTGCCGGGGAGGATGACGTCGATCACCACTGCGTCGGGACGCAGACCCAGCACGGTCGCGTAGCCTTCCTCGGCGGCGGTGCAGACGAGCGCGTCCCACCCGCGCGAGCGCAGGCCGTCGGCCACCACCCGCGCCGTGAGCGCGTCGTCGTCGAGAATCAGCACGCGCTTCATCGCCACCCGGTGAAGCTAACCGCGCCCGAACTTTTTTTTGGGAGGCCATTTTTTGGCGCACCGCTGGCATAGGGTGGGCGCGCAACACGGGTGGTTCGTGGTCAACAAGGTGATTCTGATCGGAAACCTCGGGCAAGACCCGGAGGTACGCAAGACCAACAGCGGCAACTCCGTCGCCTCCCTGCGCCTGGCCACGGCCGAGCGATTCAAGGCCGACGACGGCACGTGGCAGGAGCGCACCGAGTGGCACACGGTGGTGGCCTGGGGTCGCACGGCGGAGAACGTGGGCCAGTACTGCAAGAAGGGCAAGCAGCTCTTCATCGAGGGCCGGCTGCAAACCCGCAAGTGGACGGACAAGGAAGGGAAAGACCGGTACTCCACCGAGGTGGTGGCCGAGGTGATCCGTTTCCTCGGCGGCGGGGCTGGCGGCGGGGGTGA
>VGRQ01000044.1 GCA_016875315.1 Deltaproteobacteria bacterium
CGGGGTTCACGCCCGCGTCGGCGTCGTCGCAGTCGCCGCCGGTGGCCACCCAGCCGGCCGGCGCGTCGCAACTGGCCACGCCGCCACTCTCGTCGCCGTAGCCGTCGCCGTCGTCGTCGGCGTAGTAGGTGGTCTTGCTGGCCGCCGAGGCCGAGCTGTCGTCGTCGTCGGCGCGGCCGTCGCAGTCCTCGTCGGTGTCGGCCGCGTCGCACACCTCGCTTCCCCCGGGGCTGGCACCGGCGTCGGTGTCGTCGCAGTCGGCGCCGCGCGTGTACACGGTGGCGCTGGCCTCGCCGGCGTCGGAGCAGTCGCTGTCGCTGCTGTACACCACGGTGCTGGTGGCGTAGCCGTCGCCGTCGGCGTCGCTGTAGCAGGCCGCGTAGCCGTCGCAGTTCTCGTCGCCGCCGCTGCCCGTCACCTCGGCGTCGGCCGGCGAGATCGCGGCGCTGGCGTCGTCGCAGTCATTGCCATTGCTCACGTAGCCGGTGGGCTGGTCGCATCGCGTGAGCGTCGTGCTGGAGGTGCCGTAGCTGTCGCTGTCGGCGTCGCGATACCAGGTGCTCTTGGTGCTGGCGTCGGTGCCCGAGTCGCTGTCGTCGGCGTTGCCCGAGCAGTCCTCGTCGGTGTTGCTGGCGTCGCACACCTCGGTCTCGCCCGGGTTCTCGCCGGCCGAGGCGTCGTCGCAGTCGGCGCCGAGCGCGTAGGCGGCAGCGGTGGCCTCGCCGCTGTCGGCACAGTCGGTGTCGGTCGACGACCGGGTGCTGGCGGTGGCGTAGCCGTCGCCATCGGCGTCGGTGTAGCAGGTCTCGGCGCCGTCGCAGTTGTAGTCGATCTCGTCGCCAGTGGTCTCCGTGGCTCCGGGGCGAATCGAGCTGTTGGCGTCGTCGCAGTCGGGGCCGGCGGCGTACTCCGTGGCGGTGCCCTCGCCGCTGTCGGTGCAGTCGGTGTCGGCCGAGGCCAGGGTGGTGGAGACGGCGTAGCTGTCGCTGTCGGCGTCGGTGTAGCAGGTCTCGGCGCCGTCGCAGTTCTCGTCGTCGCCGTTGCCGGTGGTCTCGGTCGCGCCAGGGTAGTCGTTGGCGTCGCCGTCGTCACAGTCGGTGGTCGGGTCGCTGCTCGTGCCCTCGCCGGCGTCGCTGCAGTCGGTGTCGGTGCTGGCGCGAGTGTCGCCCGAGGTGTCGAGGTAACCGTCGTTGTCGTCGTCGTCGTAGCAGGTCTCCGCGCCGTCGCAGTTCTCGTCGTCGGCGTTGCCCACGGTCTCGGTGGCGCCCGGGT
The DNA here is from genome assembly GCA_016875315.1 of Deltaproteobacteria bacterium. Lineage (GTDB taxonomy): Bacteria > Myxococcota_A > UBA796 > UBA796 > SXON01 > SXON01. Next base: position 1,273 of record VGRQ01000044.1, read on the forward strand.
AGTCGCTGGCCGAGCTGTCGTCGCAGTCGGTGGTGGAGTCGGTGGACAGGCCCTCGTAGGCGTCGGCGCAGTCGGTGTCGGACGAGGAGCGCGTGTCGCCGGTGGTGTCGAGGTAGCCGTCGTTGTCGTCGTCGTCGTAGCAGGTCTCGGCGCCGTCGCAGTTCTCGTCGTCGCCATTGCCTACCGTCTCGCTGGCGCCGGGGTTGTCGCCCGAGTCGCTGTCGTCGCAGTCGGTGGTGGGGTCGGTGGAGAGGCCCTCGTAGGCGTCGGAACAGTCGGTGTCGGACGAGGAGCGCGTGTCGCCGGTGGTGTCGAGGTAGCCGTCGTTGTCGTCGTCGTCGTAGCAGGTCTCGGCGCCGTCGCAGTTGTCGTCGTCGCCGTTGCCGACGGTCTCGCTGGCGGCGGGATTGTCGGCGGCCGAGGCGTCGTCGCAATCGGTGAAGGGATCGGAACTGCTGCCCTCGTAGCTGTCGTTGCAGTCGGTGTCCGTGGAGGTGACGGTGCCCGAGGAGGAGGCGAGGTAGCCGTCGTTGTCGGCGTCGTAGTAGCAGGTCTCGTAGTCGTCGCAGTCGCTGTCGACGCCGTCGCCCGTGGTCTCGGTGGCGTAGGGGTAGATGCTGGCGTCGCTGTCGTCGCAGTCGGGGTAGCTGCCGTCGCCGCCGAGCACGTAGCCATCGCCGTCCTCGTCCTCGTAGCCGAGGTAGGCCGTCGCGAGACCATAGCCGCTGGAGTAGTAGTAGCCGCCCGCGATCACGTCGGCGTAGCCGTCGCCGTTGACGTCGCCCGCGCCGCCCACGGAGCGCCCGAGGTAGTGGCTCGTGGAGAAGCCGGTGATCGACGACTCCGGGCTGCTGGCGAGCCCGGAGCTGCTGCCCTGGTACACCTCGAGCAGCCCGTAGCCGGAGCTGTAGTAGTAGGCGCCCACGGCCAGGTCGTCGTAGCCGTCGGCATCGGTGTCGCCGGCGCCGTCGAGGGCGTAGCCGAAGTAGCTCGACGAGTAGCCGTAGAGGTTGGTCGAGGCGCTCGACGACACGCCGCTCGAGGTGCCCCGGTAGACCGCCAGGCGCCCGGAGTAGGACGAGTAGAAGGGCGCGCCCACCGCCACGTCGTCGTAGCCGTCGCCGTTGAGGTCGCCGGCCCCGGCCACGGCGATGCCGAAGTACTCGCTGCTGGTGCTGCCGTAGAGGTTGGTGGAGGCGCTCGACGACACGCCGCTGGAGGAGCCGTGGTGCACGTAGGCGCGGCCGGTGTAGGAGCTGTAGCCGTAGGCGCCGACGATGACGTCGGCGTAGCGGTCGCCGTTGACGTTGCCCGCGCCGTCCACGTCGTAACCGAGGTAGTAGTAGGTGCTCGAGCCGGTGAGGGTGGTGGTGGACGAGGACGCGATCCCGCTCGACGAGCCGTGGTGTACGTAGGCACGACCGGTGTACGTCGAGTAGCCGGGCGCGCCGATGATCACGTCGTCGTAGCCATCGCCGTTGACGTCGCCCGCGCCCGCGACGCTCTGGCCGAGGCGGTAGCCGCTGCTCCCGGTGATGGTGCGCGAGGCGCTCGACGAGATGCCCGAGGAGGAGCCGTGGTGGATGTAGGCCGCGCCGTAGCCGGAGCCGTAGTAGTACGCGCCCACGATGATGTCGTCGTAACCGTCGCCGTTCACGTCGCCTGCGCCGTCTACGGCATAGCCAAGGTAGTAGCTGGTCGACCCGCCGGTGATGGTGGTGCTGGCGGTGTATGACAGTCCCGACGACGAGCCGTGGTACACGTAGGCGCGGCCGGTGTAGCTGCTGTAGTAGGGCGCGCCGACGATCACGTCGTCGTAGCCGTCGCCGTTGACGTCGCCGGCCCCCGCCACCGACCAGCCCAGGTAGGAGCTGCTGGTCGTCCCCAGCGCGTACCAGGAGTACGAGGAGAGCACCGGGTCGACGTGGATCGGCCAGCTGGCGCCGTCGTCGTCGACGTGTACCCGCAGTCCCCCGGGCATGGCTTCCATCCAGGCGTCCAGCGGCTCGCCGAGGTCGTCCCAGGCCCGCAGGCCCGCGACGCCAACCTGGCCGCCGCCGTGCCCCACCAGCAAGAGCCCCTCCTCGTCGGGTGCGGCCTCGACGTCCGCGCCGGTTACCTCCACGTCGATCACCAGGAGCCCGGCCCCCTCGGGACGATCCTCGATGTCTCAGCCGACCTCGAGCGATCCCGGTCGCGACACCCACCACTCCGTCAACCCCTCGCGTGGGAAGTCGAGCCGCGGCAAGCAGCCCCGCGGCCCGGCCACGCAGCCGCCCTCCACCGGCTCGACGGCCGGCAACGGGCGCGTGCCCGACTCGCGTCCCGCCGACGCCGTGCGCAGCGAGATCTGCTCCAGGCCGGCTCGCAGCCGCACCCCATCGCCGCCGAAGTCGGCGCGCAGGCCCGTGACCGGGTCGATGGCTCGGAGGCTCCCCTCGGCGTCGTGGATGGCCGCCGTCTCGGCGCCGATGTCTTGGCTCACGATGCTCCACCAGTCGGCCGGGGCCGCGGTGTCGTCATGTTCGCCAGGGTGGGATGGGGACGGATCGACGCTAGGCGCGGTGCAGGCCAGCGCCAGGAGGAGAAGCAACATCCTGGTGAAGATAGCCCACCGCCCTTGCCGATCGCGCGCGGCGAGGCCACGCTTCCCCGGATGCTCAGCCTCCTCGTCGTCGCCGTCGCCCTCGCCGACTGCCCAGCGGTGCCGCAGCTTCGCGACGACGACGGCCAGGTGTCGGTGCTCTCGCAGAACCTCAAGTTCATCGCCACCGGCACCGCCAAGGCCGATCGTGCCGCGATCCTCGCGGATTACCTCGGGGCGCACCCCGACATCGACCTGCTCCTGCTCTCGGAGGCGCGCGCGCTCGATCCCCTCCGCGACACGCTCGCCGAGTGGTGTTTCTACACGCAGGAAGGCGCGCCCGACGCCTACCAGTGGGCCCTGGGTTCCCTCTCGCCGGGCGGTCTCGTGCTCGGCGTGCGTCAGCGTGCCACGGGCGAGGCGCGCGACGTGGGCGCGGCGGCGGGGCGTGTGTACCGGGCGCGGGCAGTGTCGCTCGCCGAGGGTTTCCTCGGCAAGATCGTGGGCTTCGAGAAGGGCTGGGCGGTAGTGGAGATCGACGGCACCGCCTGGGTGTGGACCCACACCCAGGCGAGCTACGAGCGGCGCCCGCTGCTCGGCGTGGGCGGCGAGGGTCGAGGCCGCGCTGGCCAGTTCGCCGATCTCGCGGGCGACCTCGGTCGCGCCGAGCACCCGGTGCTGGTGACGGGCGACCTCAACGTGCTCGAGGGCCTGGCCCACCCCAGCACCGCCGACGCGGCGCGGGCCGATGCGCTCACGCTGGAGCGATTCTCCGCCTTCACCGGGATCCGTTTCGCCGCCGACCGTGGCCCCTGCCACGATGGGAGTTTCCTCGGCGCGCTCCGTGGCGCGGCCGAGGGCGTGTTCTCGGGCGCGGTCTTCGATCGCGTGGGCACCAACGCCGCCTTCGACGCTACGCACCCCGGCACGGCGCTCGCCTGCGAGCGCATCGAGGCCGACGGACTGCACCTGAGCGACCACCTCGGCATCCGAATCAGCGCGCCTTTCGGCACGCCCGTGGTCTACACTCCGGCCCCATGAGGTACCTACCGCTCTTCCTGCTGGTGGCCTGCAAGCCCCCGGCGGAGGCCCCCGAGGAGCTCGACGAGCTCGTGGGTTTCCTGTTCGAGCACTTCGAGGACGAGGACTCCGCCGAGCTGGAAGCCGGCGTGGCCAACCTCGACACCTGGCTCATCGACGGCATGGATGAAACGCGCGAGGGCTACTCGGTCAACAACGTCACGCAGGAGGCGATCGACGGCCTCGAGAACGTCCACGCGCAGATCGACGGCAACCTCGCCGGCGCGGCCGTGGGCTACCCATCGGTCCACTCGCCGCAGATGCTCATCGAGACGACGATCACCACGCCGTCCACCGAGCTCTACCCCGACAGCTACACCGCCTTCGATCGCGAGTACCTCACCGACCCCGACTGCTTCATCGACGACACCTGCGAGCGCCTCGACACCACCATCGACAACGACATCGACTACACGATCCTCCAGGTGGAGGTGATGAGCCAGGTGCAGTACCGCCGCGTTGCCTTCGAGCGCGGCGACGTGATCATCGAGCGCACCTGGCTGATCCGCGAGCCGGTGATCTCGGTCGACTGGCTGCAGCTCGACGCGCAGCTCTTCTTCTGGGCCCTGTTGCCCGACGAGGATGGCAACGCGCGCTCCTTGCAGGCCACCTGGTTCGTCTACACCTTCGTCGACACCGACATCGACGAGGACCTCGCCGTGGGGCTGGTGATCGACAGCATGGCCGGCGCCGCCGAGAACCTCGACCAGTGGATCCTCGACGAGGAAGCTGGTCTCCACGATGAGGACAACACCGAATGATTCTTGCCCTTGCCACGCTCGCCCTGGCCGAGACCACCACCATCGGCGGCGACAGCGAGTACAACGACAACGGCGACATGCTCAAGCTGGTGGAGGTGGCCGTCACCGACGCCGCCGTCGTGACCCAGCTCGACTTCGCCGTCTACAACTACCGCAGCGACGGTGACATTTTCCTCGTGCTCTACGTGCAGGACGGCGACCAGTTCACGCTGGTCGATGCGGTCGAGGCGCAGGGCCTTCCCGAGAGCGAGGTGGGCTGGGCCAGCAGTGGCGCCGTGAGCTGGCTGCTCGAGGCAGGCAACACCTACGCGATCGGCGCCTTCGTGGGCGGAGACTGGTACTACTTCTACCAGGACGACCGCACCGAGCAGCCCTGGTTCGGCCGGGTGACGGGCAGCTACCAGGTGGAGGCGCGGGGCGCGTCGGAGGCATTCGAGCCCGACGAGGCCGAGGCGCACTACTACTACATGACCATCGAGAGCGAAGACGCCGACGTCGATGGCGACGGCTTCGTGGCCTCCACTTACGGCGGCGCCGACTGCGACGACGCCGACGCGGCGGTGGGGGAGCCCACCGAGGAGATTCCCGACGACGGCATCGACCAGGACTGCGACGGCAGCGACCTCGTGACCCCCGGCGACACCGACGACCCGGCCGACAGCGGCGACAAGCTTGACGGCGGTGGTGGCGGTGGCGCCGTCGATGCGAGCACGTGTTCTTGCGACGGGGGCGCCACCGGCGCCGGTGTCGCGGCCCTGGCCGTCGCGGCCGCGCTCCTGCGTCGGCGCCGCTAGCTGCCGAGATCGTCGAGGAGGATCCCCTCGAACATGCCGAGGGGGTCAACGCGATTTGGCCTCGTTTCCCCGCCAACCCGGGAGCCCGGTCCAGGCTGGGCCGGCAAGACTACGCCCGGATAGCTGGGCCCCGTTCCCGGAGGAACGATGGACGTCTCGATGACCACGACAAGCTTCGAATTGCACGGACACCGCGTGGTGAAATCCCTCGGCGTCGTCCGTGGCATCATCGTTCGGTCACGCTCGATATTCGGCACGATCGGCGCGAGCTTCCAAACGCTGGTGGGAGGCGACATCACGCTCCTGATGGAGCTGTGCGAGAAGACGCGCGCCGGCGCGTTCGACATGATGGTCGACCACGCGGTGGAGCGAGGCGCCAACGCCGTGATCGGCGTGCAGTACGATGCAACCGAGATCATGCAAGGGGTCACCGAGGTCATCTGCTACGGCACGGCGGTCATCGTCGAACCCACCCGTTAGAACCGTCGCTTACGCCCGGTTCGTCCGCCGGGCGAGGCCCGCACGGGCGCGGTTCGCCGCGCTCTCCTCGACCTCGGCCTCGGCCTCCGCTTGCCGCAGGAGATCCTCCACCCGGTCGAGCGAGGGCGCCGGGCCCCCCGCGATCACCACCAGGTGAAACTCCCGGAGCGCCTCGAACACCTCTTGCGCCTGCGCGTCGAGTCGCGCCTGCGGGGCATCGAGCGCCGCCTGGCTCCCTCCCAGCGCGGCGTGTGCCTGGCGAGCCTCGGCCAGCCGGTCCAGGCGCCCCAGCACGTCGCGTAGGCCCTCCTCGATCCGCGCGGCAGCCTCGTTTGCCCTGGGGTCCTTCGCGCGGCGCAGATCCTCGAGCAGGCGCTTCGCCGGCTCCCAGCGGGCATCTCCTGGATCGGCCTGCGGCGCGGCCCCTGGGTCGGGAGCCGAGCCACCAGGCTCCTCCTCGCGCGCAGAACCCCCGATCCACTGCCCGTTTGCATACAGGCGGCCCACCGGTTTCGCCGCGCCGGCCGCGTAGCGGATCGTCGCGGTGAACACCACCGGCGCCTCCCCCGGCTCTTCCTTCGTCCACGAGAGGGTCGTTCCCATGCCACTGAGGGTCGTCTTCTGCGCGACCCGCTGGCCATCGACCCACAGTTCCTTGTTGTTCTGCCCGGCGATGAGCCGCAGCTTGTGTCCGTGCCAGGTGGCCGCCCACTCTTGCCGGAGCAACGCGGTGATCGACTACACGGTCACATCCGCGAGCCCGATGGCGACGAGCGCGCTGGCGAGGCCGAGCATGGCGAGAACCGGGTCCAACTTGGCCTGTGCGCCCGCCTAAGGTTTCGGATCCGGGGGCGCAAGCGGTGTCGAGCTCGGTGACGGGGTCCACGCGCCTGGGTATCGGGTCGGCTAGGCCGGTTGCATGTGGCCCCTCCTCGCCTGCGCCGCCCCCGGGGCCGACGACAGCGCCCCGGTCGATCCGCCGCCGGTCGACGTCGCCTCCCCCGCCGACGGCTGGTACCGCGGCGACCTCCACTTCCACACCAACTACTCCGACGACGCCCTGGAGCAGGGCGGCGACTGGATGGCGGGGGCCCTGGCCATCGCCGACGCCTGGCGGGCGCCCGCGTGGCAGGCGGCCAACCTTGACCGTTCCCCCGACGATCACCTGCAGTTCGTGGCGGTGACCGACCACCGGACCACCGCTGGGCTCGCCGACCCCGACTTCGCGCACCCCACGCTGATCTTGCTCGGAGGGGAGGAGTTCGGCTCGGACGGCCACGCCGGTGCCTGGGGGATCACCACTCACGTCCCCCACGAGCCCCAGGGCGGCGAGGGCGCGGCCCGGCGCATCGCCGACGCGATCGGCGAGGTGCACGCCCAGGGCGGGCTGTTCTCGGTGAACCACCCGCTCTACGCGGGGGACCTCTGGGTGTGGACCACCGAGGGCATCGACGGGATGGAGGTGTGGAACGGGCCCTGGGCGGCGCTCGCCGAGGAGACCGACGAGGCCACTCTCGCCACCCGGCTGGCCGAGGCGGGCGTCGCGGGCGACCCGGCGCTGGCCGTCGCCGCGGCAAGGCGCGGCGCGGGACAGAACGCCCAGGCAGTGCGCTTCTGGCAGGGGCTCCTCGCCCAGGGACGGCACGTGCCGGTGGTGGGCGGCGGCGACCGCCACATGCTGCTCCCGGCGGGGCTCCCCACCACCTACGTCGCCGCCGCCGAGCCGAGCGCGGCGGGGGTGCTCGCGGGGCTCGAGGCCGGCCACACCTTCGTCTCGCGCGCGCCGAACGGTCCGCAGCTCGTGCTCGAAGCGGTGGTGGACGGCCAGGCGTGGCCGATGGGGTCGGCCTTGCCGGCGGAGACCCGCACCGTGGAGGTGCGATGGACCGCCGGCCGCGCGGCGGGCGGCCAGGTGCGGCTCTACGCGGGCCGGATCGACCCCTCTCTCCCCGAGCCGGACGTGCTGCAGGTGGCGGAGGTAGACGGGGACCACGCGAGCGGCACCGCGACCTGGACCGTGCCCGAGGGCGGCGGCTGGCTCCACGGCGTGCTGGTCGACCCGCTCCCCGAGCCGCCTGCGGGCGCGGAGGCCGCGGCCGAGGCGCTCACCACCTTCCCCGAGGACGGCGGGCTCGAGGCGATCATCGGGGCGCTGCTCCCGCTGGTCGACACCTCCACCCTCGGAGACCCGGGCCGCTGCGACCCCGCCGCCTGGGACCCGGCGAAGCTGTGGTGTATGCCCGCCGACGCCGAGCCGCTGGGGAGCTACTACGTGCCGGTCGGCCTGCAGCCCTACTTCGCGGCGGAGTTCGAGGGGGGCGTGTCGACCGGCTACGCGATGGGCGCCGTCACCTCGGCGTTCCTCGTCGGCGGGCCGCCCTGAGCGAGCGCCGGACGCTGGCGGGACTGGCCGGCCCCCGCCAAGCTCGGTAGCCTTGGAGCCACATGTGCTGCTTCTCCCAACCTGTTGCCTCGGTGTCCGGGACCGAGATCTTCGCGCGGCACCTCGGGGATGGCTGGCAGGCCATCGCCTACAGCATGACGGTGGTCACCGAGGCCAGCGTGGCGATGATCCTGCCGCTCCCGGTCGTGGTGGGCGCGGCAGAGGCCGACCTGGAGTTCATCTCCCTCGGCGGGTATCGGACCTTCTTCGAAGACCTGGCGAAGTTGGATCGCCCCCCCATGAAGTCCCTCCCGAGGGCACGCAACGGCACCGGGCTTGCCCCCCTCGCCGTCCAGGAGATCGGCGACTTCGTGGGATCCTTCGTGCCGACGCAGGCAGACTTCGTTCGCCTGGACCCTCGCTTCCGCATCGCGCCGGAGGTGTGGGCCGGGCTGCCCGCCTACGCCGACTTCGGGTTCGCCGTCTTCCAACTCAAGCATGGGGGCAAGGCGCATCCGATGGCCTTCCGCTTCCGGACTCGGAGTGTCGACCGCCTGTTCTTCCCCACGGTTCACATCCACGATGGCCAGGTGCAGGAGCTCGCGCCGTTCGACCACACGCTGTACTTCCAGGAGCCCGGCGTGCCGATGGCGGGTGAGCGTCGCTTCCTGGACCGCGGGCAGGAGCCCGCTTCGACCGCGGTCGATGTCGGGCGGGCCGCCGGGCTGGTGGACGGGGCCTTGCCGGTTCATCGCATTCTCCTGTCCGGGCGGCGCAAGAACGAGGACGTCCTGCTGGACTCTTCGCCGGTGCCCGAGGTGGCGCCCGCCCCGGCGGTGGCGAGCCCCGCACCGCGGGAAGAGCCGGAGCCGTCGTGGCTGAAGGCCGCGGTGGCCTGGCTGCCGTTGCCGGTGGGTCTCGCGGTGGGCGGCGTGGCCTGGGCCATGTGGCGGCGAATTCGGCGCGCCGGCGGGGGATAGTTCCCCATGCCGCGGGGGGGGGGGCGTGCTCACCGTGAGGCCTCGGCGTCCCCGGCGGGAGAGCAGGCCAGCGCGGCGGGAATCGAAACCCCCGCAAGCCAAGGATCGAGCTCGACAGGCCGGGCGGCCCAGGGCAGGAGCGTCGCGGCAACGAGGGAGAGGTAGTGCGCAACCGCCTCGTTGTCCCCCAGGTCGGCGCTCGAAATGCTCCGCTCTGCGAGCCAGAACCGGGCGATCAGGCTCCACGTGCCGACCAGGCGAGCCACCCCGGGCTCGTCCCGCGGGCCGACGAGGGCGCCCGTCCCGCCTAGGACCCGAACCGCGGCCGCCAGCCCCAGCCGACGCGCGCGATCGACCTCCCTGTACCGCGCGCCGAGCGCCGGCCAGGTGCGCGCCACGTGGACCACCGACTCGGTGAGACACCGGTATTCAAGCTGGGTTTGTAACGATGAACGGATGCTGCCGAGCAGGTCGGCAACGCTCGAAACGTGCCCCGCGGCGGCGGGCCGCGCGTCGTTCTGGGCGCGGATCTCGTCCAGGAGCCCGCGCACCAGATCCTCCTTCCTGGGGAACCAGTACGAGACGTTTCCCGGCGACAGGTCGAGCTCCCGCGCCAGGTCACGAATTCCCACGTTGTCGATGCCTTCCTCGTTGAACCGCATCCTGGCGTGGGCCAAGATTCGGTCCCGGGTGCCTTGCGTTTTTTCGTACACTGTACTAAACCGTTTCGTACACCGTACTAACACCCCGGAGTGCCCATGTCTTTCGATCGCATCGGCGGTATCGCCGGATTCTGCTTTGCTGCTGGCGTCTTGCTCCAGAACGGCGTGCTGCTCCAGGGCGCGCCCCTCCCGAGCGCCGATCTCGAAGTGGTCCAGCGGTTCTACGTGGAACGGGCCGCACCGGTCTCGCTCGCCGTCGGGTGGGTCACGCTCAACGTGCCGTTGCTCCTTCTCTTTGCGCATGCTGTGTCGCGAAGGATGGGGCGAACCGAGGCGGCGGCGCCGTTTGGACAAGTGGGCGCGGCGGGCGCGGTCTTGCTCGCCGGCGCATTCTTGTGTACCACGTGGCTCCAGGCGGTCCTCACCAGCAGCGCCGCCGGCCTGGCGGACGCCGGACAGCTCGGCCTGGTCTGGGCCATGCACAGTGCGGCCTTCGGCACCTCGGGCGTGTCGCTCGCGGTGGTCCTCGGCGCGTTCTCCGCCGGCGCCTGGATCGAGGGCACAGTGCCGAAATGGGTGGCCGGTCTCGGCTTCCTGGGGGCCGCATCGCTGGTGGTGTCTGGCTTCTCCGCCGTGGCCACCGTGGCGGGAGGCCCCGGCATCTTCTTCCAGCTCGGCGGCTTCTTGACGTGGGTGGTGTGGCTCCTCGCCGGCTCCATCCGGCTCGTGCGGGGGTGAGCCCCCGCCCCCAGGGCGGGCGAGGGGAGCAAGACGGACCCGCCGCCTCTTGTCATGGGACGCCCATGCTGATCCACCTGCAGATCGGCCAGGCTGATCCACCCGGGGGTCAAGCGGCGGCGGCCTCCCGGGGTTCGCGCGGCGCGACGGGCTGCGCCCGCAGGTGCATGCGCTTGCCATCGGCGGAAAACTCCCAGCCGCCGACGCCGAACACCCGCTGGAGCAGCTCCGCCCAGCCCAGGCACCCCGCCGCGCATGCCCGCCACCCTCCACGGTGCAGTCCCCCGGGCGCACCGACCGCCGAGTCCACCACCCCCGGATCACCTTGGCTGCCCTGGCCGCGATCAGTTCAAGCGCCCCTTGACACAGCACGGCCAGGCGCTCCCCGGTGGAACCAGCTCGAGGGCTCGCCCGCGAGGGGCGGACTTGGTTCCGTCAAGAGGGCTGGATTCGGAACCAACTCGCAGGCTCGACCCTCGAGGGTTCGACTTGGTTCCGGATCGGGGCTCCCCGGCGGAACCAGGTCGGGGGCTCGCCCGCGAGGGGCGGACTTGGTTCCGCATGTCGAGCATTTCATGTCGCGACATATCGGCCGAGTTCCCAGCCCTCTCCCGCGGGGCCGCCGTAGGCCCTCCGCGGGGCCCCCTCCGGGCCCTCACCCCGCCGGGAAGAGACTCGCGATCTCGACCGAGAAACACGGCAGTTCCGGGGACCGACAACATGAACCGGCTCCCGGGTCGTTCGTTGCCGCCGCTAGTTACCCAGATCCTCGAGGATAATCCCCTCGACCACCCCGAAGGGGTCGTCACCGTTGTAGCCGCCGTCCCAGCCGATGAGCTGCATGTCGCGGTTGACGACCATCATCGTGGGGTAGCTCATGCCGCTGTCGTAGCCAGCGTAGGCCGGCATCACCGCGTAGGCGAAGCCCTCGTCCTGGAGCACGGCGCCGGTGGTGCCGGTGCCCTCGATCCACTCGTCGACCTGCTCGCTGGTGGCGGGCAAGTTGATGGCGCCGAGCGTGCTGTTGAGCAGGGTGATCCACTCCACCTCGATGCCCTCGGCGGCCATCGCCGCCACCCAGGCCGCCTCTTCCTGGGCGATGGCGATGCACGGGCCGCAGTCGGGCGCCGAGCTGTCGATCACGAGGTACCGTCCCCAGAAGTCCCAGATGTCGACTTGCTCGTCGCACTGGTCGACGAGGCGGGCGTTGGGGAAGGTGCTGCCCGTCGCCAGCACGTACGACTCGGTGGGGCCGCCGGGATTGCACATCGGCCAGCCGCAGCTCGACTCGGTGCCAAGCGGCGCGTCGACGTCGGCGATCTCCGCGTCGGCGCGTTCCCCGGTGACGAAGGCGCCGCTGGCCACCAGCGTGAAGGTACCGTCGCCGATCTCGCCCTCGTCGTCCCAGGACGCCACGAAGGGGTCGGCCGCGCTCCCGGTGCCGGTGACGGCCCCCATGTCGCCGAGCGCCACGTTCTCGGAGCCCGAGCGCCAGAAGTGCAAGGCGCCATCCACCTCGCCGAGGCCCAGGTGCTCGTTCCGCACCGCGTCGCTGATGGAAATCAGCAGGTAGCAGTCCTCGTAGCCCTCGGCAATCGAGGCCTCGCCGAGGGTGAACCAGTGGCAAGCCGGGCAGGCCCAGCGATGGCCCTCGACTTCGACCATCTCGGCGTACTCGCGGTGGTAGCTGCAGTCGGCGTAGCCCTGCGCCTCGGCCGCCGCGTCGAAGTCGAGCGTCCAGTCGGCGCTGCCCGCGAGCGTGCGCGCCGCGTGGGGCGCGGCGGCGACGTAGCCGTTGCCGGGGGGGCACTCCCCCTCGGCCACGTCGGTGTCGGCGCTGTCGGCGGCGCTATCGCCGGGCTCGCCGCTGTCGTCGACGGTGTCCTTGTCGGGGTCCTGCGCTCCGGTGCAGGCGAGCAGCAGTGCCCAGGTCACTTCACCACGCAGCAGGCGCGCAGCTTGTCGACGGTAGCCGGGCCGATGCCGCTCACGGCGTCGAGGCCGTCGCAGCTGGCGAAGGCGCCGTTGGCCTCGCGGTAGGCGATGATCTCGGCGGCCTTGGCCTCGCCGATGCCGGGCAGGGCGTCGAGACCGGCCGCGTCGGCGGCGTTGATGTTCACCGGGCAGCCGGCCGCGGTCGAGGCGGTGGCGCTGGCCGGGGTGGTCGCGGGGGTGCTCGGCGAGGCGCTGGCCGGCGGCGCGCCGGCGCCCTCCGACACCGTCACCAGCGGGCGGAGCTTCTCCATGGTCTTCTCGCCGATGCCCGACACCGAGTCGAGCTGGTCGACCGAGGTGAAGGGACCGTTGCTGTCGCGATAGGCGATGATGTTGGCAGCGGTCGACTCGCCGATGCCGGGGAGCGACTCGAGCGCGGCGGCGTCGGCCTTGTTGATGTCGACCAGGTCGCCCGCCAGGGCGAGAGCGAAGAGCCAGGGCACGCGGCCACCTCGACTAGAGGTCGATGCTATCCGGCCCCTGGGGCGTTCGCTTGCGTAGCCGCTCCAGCCGCGCGGCCGCGTCTTCTCGGCGGCCGACCGTCGCGGCATCGTCGCGCACGAGCGCCAGCACGTCGCCCTCGCGCGTGCCCGCGGGGAGGAGTGCCACCGGCAGGCTGAAGCTCTCGTCACCGGCCACGAGCACGGCCCGGTCGCCCTCGATGCGGTCGACGACGATCATGGGTGACAGCACCCGGCGCTGCGCTTGCCGGCCTTCTCGGCCTCCTCCTTCGAGGGGTAACAAACAAGGTTGTCGCTGCTGATCTTCGCCGCGTTGCCGCAGCCGGCCTCGTGAAAGACCTCGGACTTCTTCGAGGCGGGGAAAGGGCAAGCCTCGGCGCTGGGCGCGGCCGAGCCCTCGGGGGCAGTTGGAGACGCCGGCTCCGGCTCAGGCATCCCCGCGACGGGCACCAGCGCGGTGTGCTCGCCCTCGGACTTCTCGGTCTCCACGCGGATGCCGCTGCCGGTGCTGAAGAGGCTCACGGTTCCGCCGCGGTCGGTGCGGTAGATGGTCGCCCCCGCGGCGCCGAGGCGCGACATCGTCTCCTCGCCCGGGTGACCGTAGCGGTTTCCCATGCCCACGCTGATCACCGCGATGCTCGGCTTCACGGCGGCGAGGAAGGCGCTCACCGAGCTGTGATTGCTGCCGTGGTGCGCGACCTTGAGCACGTCGCACTCGCCCACGTCCATGTCGAGCAGCGCGCGCTCCGTGGGCTCCTCGCCGTCGCCGGGGAAGAGGAAGCAGTCGTCGCCGTGCGTGAGCCGGGTGACGACGGAGTTGCTGTTGAGGTCGGACCGGGTGTTGGAGAAGCGCGTGTCGCCGGGGAGAAGCACCTCCAGCTTCGCGCCGTCGTCGAGGTTGAACACCGTGCCGCGCTTGCCCTCGCGGTAGCCGATGGCGGGGTTGGCCTCCACCGCGCGCATCAGGCCCTCGTAGGTCTGGGTGGTGTGGGGCATGCCGTTGTCGACGTACACCTTGGGCGGGAAGGCGGTGACCACCGCCTCCATCTGTCCCACGTGGTCGGCGTGGGGATGGGTGGCGATGGCGAGGTCGAGGTGGTCGATGCCGAGCTTCGCGAGCTGCGCGAGCACGTTGCTGTCGCGATCGCCGGCGTCGATGAGGATCGTCTTGTTGGCGGGCGTGCGGATGAGGATCGCGTCGCCCTGGCCCACGTCGATCACGTCGACGCGCACCTCTCCCGCGAGGGCGGCGCCGATGAAGCCGAGGAGGGCCGCGAACACGCGCGCGGGCTAGGGCAGCGCGGTGAAGTAGATGTTTCGCGCGGTGAAGTCGTAGCAGCCGGCGTAGCGGGCGCTGCCGATGCGGACCGACTCGTTGTGGTAGCCGAGCGCGCCCGTGCTCCCGGCGACGGTGTCGCTCGACCAGGCGCCGTCCCGCAGCTTCGCTAGCTTCATGTCGTTGTTGAAACCGTCGAAGTAGAGGATGCCCACGGCGCCGTCGTCCACGAACACGTGGGTGTCGGCGCCGGCGTGATCGCCCTCGTCGACGGTGACGAGGCTCCAGTTGCCCGGCGAGCCCTGGGCCACCTTGAGGTCCTGGTTGCCCACGTCCTGGTAGGCAATCCAGGTGGTGCTGCCGTCGAAGGCGATGCTCGGCCACTGGCCCACGTCGCCGTCGCTGTCGATGGTCTCCACGCTGTACGACCCGGCCTTGCCGGTGGCGAGCTTGAGGTCGCCGAAGGCGCGGTCGTAGAAGGCGATGTACTCGGTGCCGTCGGCGGCGATGGCGAGGCGCGCGTACTCGCCCACGTCGGCGTCCTGGGTGTCGGGGTCGGCCGCGGTGTCGGGCGGGTCGTAGCTCTCGCCCTCGACCGCCACCTCGCCCGTCCACGAGGCGCCGTTCCAGTGCGCCACGCGGAGGTTGCCCTTGCCGTTGTCGTGATGGGCGGCCACGGGGTTGCCGCTGCCATCGAGCGCGAGGCTGGTCCAGTAGCCGCCGTCGGGGGTGGCGCCCTGGCCCGCGTCGGCCATCGCCACCGCCCAGGTGCCGTCGGCCTTGTGGGCGTACTTCATCGTGCCGTTGCTGGCGTCCTGGTAGCTGATCCA
>VGRQ01000045.1 GCA_016875315.1 Deltaproteobacteria bacterium
AGCATCGGCGGCGCCGTGGTGGGCGGCGGCGGCTCGGGCGGCGGCGCGTCGGCCGGCGCGGCGGGCACGCCGAAGATGTCGCCGAAACCTCCGCCGGTATCGGCGGTATCGGAAGTCACGCCCCCGCCGGGGGGATCGGCGCCTACCACTGGCGCGTCGATGGCGAAACCAAAGGGATCCTGCGAGACTTCGGGCACGATGGTGCCCCGCCGCTGGGCCGGTGGCAGCTCTGGCGCGGGCTCCTCTGCCGCGTGGAAGAAGTCGACGGGGAGGGCGGTCGGCGGCACGGTGGTGGCGGCGCCCGCCGGGGCGACCGGCGGCGGCGCGGGAGGGGCAGGCGGCGAGGAGGCGCTGCGGCTCGGAGCGGCGGTCGTGCTCGGCGTGGTCGCCGCAGCCCAGGTGGCGTCGTAGCTCCCGCCCAGGCTCGTCGAGGTGCTCTGGCTCTGGCCGCTGGGCAAGTCGTCGTCCGGTTCGCCGTCGTAGGCCAGCGGCGACCCTGGCTCCTCGGGCGCGCGGAGGCGCCGGCGATGGCGGCGCTCTGCGCGCGAGAGCTCGCGGGCAGGGGGCACGGACCGGTCGAGCGTCGGCTCCACGGGTGCGGGGGCGTCGAGGATCGCTGACCAGTCCGCCGGCGACACGCGCACCAGCTCGAAGCCCCCATCGAGGGCCGGGACCTCCACGAGCACGAGCAGTCCTTCCTCGCTGTCCCACACCTCTCGGACGGCCACGCCCCGGGGACGCCGCTTCGACACGTGCCGTTGCAGGCCGCTGCGCCGAAGCGCTTCCGCCGTCGCGACATCAATCACCACCCCCGCCCCGGAGAGCTGGCCGCCGTAGACCGCCACGCGCGCCAGGGAGTGCATGCCCTCCGGGCGAGCCGACAGCGGCCCGAGGGGCAACAGCCGCATGGCCTCGCTCACCGCCGGCCCACCCACGCGCACCGTCCCCCCGTCGGTGCCACCGCTCACCCGACCCGTCGCGACCGCGATGGGCGGCACGGGGACGGCCCCCGTCCCCCGGTCGCGCAACGACGCGGCGAAGCGCGCGGCGACGAGCGGAACCCCGAAGATGACCAGTCCCACGACGCCCAGATCGACGCGCAAGGTCCCGGCCGCCGAGCTGGTCCACGACTCCCAGGCCGTGCTCGCCGCGTCGGGCAGGGCGGTGCCGTCACCCATCGCCCGCGCGCCCGACAGCGACACCGCCACGACGGTGGCCTCGACCGGGTGCCCACGCGGGACCGCGAGCCGGCGCTCCACGGGGTCGTCGTCGCGCACCGGGGCCAGCGCCGACGCGAGCGTGGTGAAGACGTCCCAGCCGCGCAGGGCGAGCAGCGTCGCGCGCATCGAGGCGGCCACCGCCAGGGCCACCTCGACACGGAGCATGGCCTTGGCCTGGTCGGCGGAGAGCCCCGCCGCCACGAGCTGCTTCTGGTCGCAAAACCGGGCGAGGTTCGGCAGCACGAAGCCCCAGGTGTCGGGGTCGGCGGCGAGGACGTCGGCCGCCGCCGCCGGCCCCTCCTCGAGGAGCTGCGGGGCGCAGGTGCGCAGCGCCAGGGCCTGGTCGTCGGCGGTGGCCTTCCGCGTGCCCACGCGGGCAAAGGCGAGGCTCACGGCCTGCCGCAGCGCGAGCACCGCGGCGGCCACCTGCTCGGGAGGCACGCTCCCCCCGACAACCGCGTGGAGCAGGCCGAGATCGAGCTCGGCATCGAAGGCGCCGCGGCCGAACAGGTAGGGCAAGGGGTTGGCGGCGAGCGCCGCCAGCATCGCCGAGGGCGCGCGGCCCGCGCGAGCCTCCTCGACGAGCGCCACCGACAGCCGGGCGCGCATCGCGCGGGCCACGCGGGGATGCGCCACGTTGCGCTTCGCCGCCGGGAGAGCCCGGAACTGCCTCACCTGCTCTGCCACCAGGGCGCCGGGGTTGGCGAGGTGACTCGCGCAGACCCGGGCGTACTCCAGCGCCATCACGAGGCCGGCGCCGGGTGACACCGGGTGGGCCTCCAGCAGCAGGCGGCGCAGGAGCGCGACGACCGGGTCGGTCGCGAGCTTGCGGGCCTCCTCCTCGGCGGGCACGGGACGGAGATCGGCGAGGGCCTCGTCGAGGACACTGCGCAGGGCGCGCTCGACGGTCCCGTTCAGCGCGGCGCCGCAAGCCACGGGAAGCTGGGGCAGGGCGCGGCCGTCGCCCGCTGGCCGCAGTTCCGGCAGCCCGTCGACCAGCGCGGGCAGGGCGGCGAGCGCGGCAGCCGCGCCCACCCCGTCGACGCGCGGCAAAAACCGCGCGTTGCGCACCAGGCGACCGAGCAGTTCGAGGTTCAGGGCACGGGCTCCCCGCGCGACTGTACCAAGTTTCCGGCGGGTGGCGAAGCGGCGGCGCACACGGGGGGCATTGAACTGTCCTCTCCTCGCAACAATCTCGCGTAGAGAGCGGCGCTCGTCGCGCCCGGCTGTCGGCGCGCGAGCACCGTCGCTCGATCAGACACCACCGGGGTGGGGAGCGCCGGGACCGATCCGGCGGCGCGCAAGCGCCCCGCGCTCGTCCAGTACACGCAGTCGTCACCCGCGCACGCCGAGCGCCTGGCGTTCCACTCTGCCCCCTGCACCGCGCCGCCGCGCACGCTCAGGCGGGCCTCGACCTCGCCCGCCAGCACCAGCGACGGGTCGTTGGCCTCCAGCGTCGCTCGCCAGCCGTACAGCTCCCCCTCGCGCCACCACCGGCCGCTCGCCACCACGCGCGCAGGCTGGAACGGGCCGGCGTAGAGCGGCCAGCTGGTCATCACCGCGCCCTCTCTGATCGCGGGGGAGAGCATCGGCCAGACGAGGTCGAGCCGCGCCAGGGCCGGCCACTCGGCAAGCCCCCGCAGCTCCAGCACCTCGCCCGTGGGGAAGGCGCGGAGCTCGACGCACTGGCTCGGGTCGGGATCGGCCTTGGCCGGGTGGAGGCAGGCGAGCCACCCGAGGCTCTGGTCGCGGAACTCCTCGGCGTAGTGCAGGCTCAGCCGAGTCACGCAGGCCAGGCCCTGATCGTCGCTGACCTCGATGTCGTAGGCCCGCGCCTCGTCGCGCCCCCCGCCCCCCATCGCGCCGTGCGGGAGGCAGCCCAGCATTGCCGGGAGCCAGGTCGCGGCCAGCAGTCGCGCCATCCTGCTCAGCTGTCGCGCAGGTGCCGCAGCCTGGCCTCGTCGACGATGATCACCCGCTTGCCCTCGGTGAGAATCAGCCCGTCGCGGCGCATGTCGAGAATGGCGAAGCTCACCGTCTCGCGAGTGGCGCCGATCAGGTTGGCGATTTCCTTGTGGGTGAGCTTCAGGTTCACGATGTGCCCGCGGCTGTCGCGCACGCCGAAGTCTCGAACGAGGTCGAGGAAGAGCCCCGCGAGCCTCGCGTGGGCACTCTTGAACAAGAGGCTTTCGACCCTGTTTTCCAGGCGCTGCCGCCGCTCGCCCACCAGCTTCACCATCCGGAGCGCGAGGGGGGGGTGTCGCATCATCACGCGCACGAAGTCGTCCTTGGGCACGCGGAACAACTGCGTGTCCTCGTAGGCCTCGGCGGTGGTGTCGTGCGCCGCATCGCTCACGATGCCGAGCTCGCCGAGGAGCTGGTCGCGGGTGAAGAAGCCGAGCGTCAACTCGCGGCCCTCGTCGCTGGTCTTGCTCAGCTTGACAATCCCCGCCCGCACCAGGAAGAGCGACGAGGTGCTGTCCCCCGGCTCCCAGATGAGCGTTTTCCGCCGGAGATCCATGGATTCTCCAACGTGATCGAGCAGGTCCTGATCGCGCTCCGGCAAGTCGGAGAGCATCGGAGTCTGCCTGATGAACCAGGCTTTTGTCTTCGGCAACAAGCGGTGGCCTCTCCGCCGGGCAAAGCGCCCGGTGCCGGCTACATGTAGCACGGAGGCCAGGTGGAACACGCGCGGCTGCGCGAAGCGGTAGTCCTCGCCGCCGGCGGGGGGCGCCGGATGGGCCGCCCCAAGGCGCTGCTCCCGCTCGACGGCGAGCCGCTACTGCTGTGGCACATCCGTGCCTATGCCTCGCTCGGCCTGCGGGTCACGGTCGTGATCGGAGCCGAGGCCCCGCGGGTCCGGGCGGTGGTCCCCGCCGGGGTGCGCGTGGTCGAGAACCGTGACTGGGCGGCCACCGACCCGGCAGCTTCGGCCTGGCTCGCCCTGGAGGGGCTGGGCGACTGCCTTCTCTCGCCGGTCGACCTGCCGCCGCCCCGGCCCGAGACCCTCGCTGCCCTGATCGCCGCGACCGGCGACGCGGTCCCCAGGTTCCGGGGTCGCGACGGTCACCCCGTGCGACTCGCGGCGCCCCACCGCCCCGGCCGCCTCGACGAGCGCCTTCGCCTCGCCCCGCGCGTCGAGGTGAGCGACCCCGGCTGTGTCCTCAACTTCAACGTCCCCGGCGACCTCGTCGGCTGGGGGGTCGGTTAGCGGACGGACATGATGATCCTCCTGGTGGCGTGCGCGGCCCACGCCCCGCCGTCCGACAGCGCCGTCAGCCCCGCCGATAGCAGCACGGTCGACAGCGCCGAGCCGATGCCGGACGGCCTGCACGGCGTGGCGCCGAGCGAGCCGGTGCCCGTGCCCGAGTTCGCGGCCACCAACCGCGATGGAACCGCGCGCAGCGGCGTCGACCTGGTGGGCCACCCCACGGCGGTGTGGTTCTACCCGCTCGCCAACACCGCTGGCTGAACCGCCGAAGGTTGCGGGTACCGCGACCGGCAGGCAGAGTTCGACGCCCTGGGCGTGAAGATCGTCGGCGTCTCCTTCGACGAACCGAGCGCCAACCAGGCCTGGGCGGAGGAAGAAGGCTACCTCTTCGACCTCTGGACCGACGACGACAAGACGCTGGCGCTCTACTACGGCGCCGCCGAGAGCGATCGTGCCACCGTTCCCGAGCGCATCACGAGGTTGCTGGGCGGCGACGGCGCGGTGCTGCTGGAGTACGACGACGTGAACTACAGCACCTCGCCCCAGGACCTCCTGGAAGACTGCCAGGCCCTCTTCGGTGGCCAGTAGGCTATGCTCGCCGCATGATGCTCCTGCTCTCCTGGCTTTTCTTCGCTTGCGATGGCTCCGGTGGTGGCGAGTCGAGCCCCGAGCCCGACGACACCGGTAGCGACTGCCTCGTTGACTGCGGGTAGCGCAGCGGCTCACCTTCTCGGCTGGGGCGCCGCGGCGCTCCTCGCGGCGCTCACCTGCTGGCGGGTGTGGCGTGGCGGGCGCACGCTCAACGACCACGCCGTGGCCGCGCTGGTGGTGGCGATGGTGGGCGTTTACCCCACGCTGTGGAGCCTCTCGGGCGCTGACCACTGGGGGCTCGGCCTCTCGCTCGCGGTGGGTCCCGTGGCGATCTACGGGCTCTTCCACGCGCTCGACCTTCGTCGCGACCCGGGACCGCTCTGGACGGCGCTTGCCCGGCTCGCGCAGGCGGCGATGGCGTTCTCGCTGTGGACCGGGCTCACGCTGTGCTTCTGGGCGCCGTACGCGCTGTTGACGGGGGACTGGTGGCCGGGGGCGTGGCTTCTCGGGCCGCTCGGCCTGGCTCTCCTCGGCACGGCGTGGACCTACCTGCGCCACTCGACTCTCCGCGAGCACCGGGTGGGCACCGGAGAGCGCGCCCTGCGCGTCGTCCACCTCAGCGACTTGCATGGTTGTCCGCTGATGACGCGGGACGATCTCGACGCGGTGGTGGCGCGCGCGCGGGCGCTCGCTCCCGACCTCGTGGCCGTCACCGGCGACCACCTGATGCCCTACTCCGAGGGCGACTTCGACTTCGTGCTCGACGCCCTGTCGCGACTTGACGTTCCCGTCGTCGCCTGCCTCGGCAATCACGACCTCCCCGTCGCCGAGCGACTGCGCGCCGGCTTCGAGGCCCGGGGCATGCACTGCCTCGTGGACGAGTCGCGGCTCCTCGTGCTCGGCGACCTCACGGTAGAGGTGGCGGCGGTGAACTTCCATTGGAAGGACGCCCGTGCCCGCGCGGCGGCAGCGATCGGTCGCATGCCGGCCCCGCCCGCCGATCGTCGCCTGCTGATGGTCCACGATCCGCGGGTCTTCGACGCGGTGCCGCCGGGGCGCTTCCAGCTCGTGCTCGCGGGCCACACCCACGGGGGACAGGTCGGCATCGACGTGGCGCGCCCCTGGAGCCTGCTACGACTCTTCGGCTCCTACGACCAGGGCCGATTCGAGCGCGAGGGCACCGTGCTCTGGGTGCACCGCGGCAACTGGCACACTGGGCTCCCGCCCCGGATGGGCATCGCGAGCGAGATCGTGCTCCACCAGCTCGGCGCGCCGTGAATGCGCCCCTCATCGCGACGGAATACGCTGCCGCACGGGTGGACTCCGTGACGGCCTCGATGAAGAGAACGCTGCTCGTCGGCCTCGGGCTCCTCGGGGTGATCTGTGCTGGCGCGCTCGCGTCGCCCGCGCGCATCACCTTGCATTTCCCCCCAGCCGCCGAGGGCACCGCCGTGCCCGACCCCGCGCGGGTGGCCCGCATCGGCGCCGATATCGAGCACCTCTCGGTGGCGCTGGGCGAGCGCAATCACCACCGCCCCTACGAGCTGAAGCAGGCCGAGAAGTGGGCCGAAGAACGCCTGCAGTCCCTCGGCTGGACCGTGGAGCGCCAGCGCGTGGACGACGTGGCCGACAACCTCGTGGCCACCCGGGGCGCCGGCTCGGGCCCGCTGGTGATCGTCGGTGCCCACATCGACACCGCGCTCGGCACCCCCGGGGCCGACGACAACGCCAGCGGCGTGGCGGCCCTGCTGGAGCTGGCTCGCGACCCGGCGCTGGCGGCGGCGGAGGGCGAGCTGCGCCTGGTGGTCTTCGCGAACGAGGAGCCGCCGTACTTCCAGACGGCCGAGATGGGGAGCCGGGTGTACGCCCAGTCGCTGGAAAATGCCGAGGTGCGCGCGATGATGGTGCTCGAGAGCATCGGCTACTACACCGAGGAGCCGGGCACGCAGAAGTGGCCCCTCGGGCTCGGGATCATCCTGCCACGAACCGGGAACTTCCTCATGTTCGTGGGCAATCCGCAGTCCTCGCGGCTGGTGCAACGCACGCTCCGGGCCTATCGCAAGGCAGCCTCGCTCCCCGCCGCGGCGGCCACCGTCCCCGGCGCGATCCCCGGCGTGGACTGGAGCGACCACGCCGAGTTCTGGCGGATCGGCGTGCAGGCGATCATGGTCACCGACATGCCGCCGAATCGCAACCCGCACTACCACGAGCCCACCGACTTGCCGCCCACCGTCAGCCCCGCGCGCATCGCGGAGGCGATCGACGGTCTCGCGGCGGCGATCAGGGTGATGTAGGGTGCGCCGCGCACCGTGGTTGCTGCTTGGTGTCGCGACCCTCGCATGGGCGAGCGCGCACCCCGCCGGGATGGAGTTGCCCGCAGCGGAAGGCATGGTGCCGCTCGGAGCGGCGGGCGACGTGGTGGCGCTCGACGCCGGCGGGCAGGTACTGGCGTCGTCGGGCGGAGAATGGGTGAAGTTGCCGGACCTCGGCGCGTGGCTGGCCGTGCGGCCAGTGGCCGCCGTGTCGCGACTTGTCGTAGACCGGCGCACCCCGTTCTTGCCCGTGCGCAAGGCCGTGGAGGCGATGGTGGAAAGCGGGCGCAGGCTCTTGCAGTTCGCCGGGGGAGAGGCGGAGGGGTTGGAGATCTTGCAGGACATCAACACCGAGCCCGCCGCCGCCTCGAAGCCCGGCGCCAGCAGCCTTGGTGCTTCCTTCGACCATGTGCTCACCATCCACCTCCGCGCCGACGGGGTCTGGGTGGGGCGCACGGTGGGGATGGGCGTGGATCTCCCCGGCAACGGCTTGACCTCGACCGCCCTGGACACCCTCGGCAGCCTCCTCGATCTCGACCGTCAGTTGCACCCCGCCGGCCGGTTGGCGGTCATCAACACCGACGACGACGTGCCCTTTGGCCAGGCGTTCTCTGCTATCGGCGCAGTGCAGACCCGTGGGCTCGACCAGGTGCTGCTCGCGGGCGGGCCGCCGGGGGCGCACCTCCCGGGCGGTGACGACCTCGCGGCCGAGGCGGCGGGCCCGGGGGATCGAACCGGGGTGCCCACCCCACCGCCCGGGCCCGCCGCGCGGCCGAAGAAGGTGGGCGTCCTCCCATCGGGGCGTTTCATCATCGACGGCACGCGGGTGGTCGATGCAACGCAGGAACTCCGCTTCTGGGAGGACTGCGCCGGCGAGCGGTGCACGGTGATGCTGGAGCAACCCCCCGGCAAGCTCACCGTCCTGGGCACCCGAGCGGCCAACGCAGGCGACCCGACGCGACGCTGGATCTTCGGACACGAGGTGCACGCCGCCCCGGGGCTGGCTGGCACGGGGCCCGAGGTGGCGTTGAACGGGAAGCTGTCGGCCTTCCCCCAGCTTGGCGTCGTCACGCCGGACCCGGCAAGCGCGCAGCAGGAGGGCGTCATCATGTTGGGCGCCCTGTCGAAAGAGGTCATCGACGCAGCGATCAAGCAGCAGGCCATGCCGCTCGTCCGGGACTGCTACGTCGACCTGCTGGATCGCTCGCCCGACGCCACCGGCAAGCTCACGGTCTGGTTCGTCATCGACGCCGACGGCAAGGTCGCGCGGGCCGAGCTCACCACTGCAGAGACAGGCGACGCCCCGTTCCAGCAGTGCTTGATCGACGCGATGATGTCGGTCGCCTTCCCGGCGCCGCGCGGGCGAGGCATCGTCATCGTCACCTACCCGTTCGTCTTTTCTCCGGAGTAGGCACCCACCACCCCCCCACAGTTCGCTCGCGACGGGCAGCCCTCGCACGCCGGGAGGTAGCAGCGTCGCTGGGTGAGGAAGTAGATCGTCGCCAGTGGCGAGCGTTCCGAGGCGGGCCTGGATGGCCCTGGGACGAGGTCGTCACCCTGCCCCCACGCGAGGCAGAGCGGCGCCGCCAGCAGGTCCACGTCGAGATCGACGAGGGCTCGGCGCAGCTGTCCCAGGGAAACTGCGTGTCGCGACCAGTCGAACACCGGCTTGGGACGCAGGAGCCCCAGCCCGAGGCGCGTGCCGAACTCCGCCTCGGTGAACGCGGCGAGTTCTCCGAGCCGCGGCAGCGTTTCCCGCATCGCCAGGGTGTGTACCCACACGCGGATGCCGACCGCATGCGCGGCTCGCAGGCCCGCGATCACCGCCTCGAAGCAGGGCAGCCCGGCGACAGCGTCGTGTTCCGCGGCGCGGGTGCCGTAGAGGGGCACCACCACCTCGCGGAGGCCGAGCCTCGACCACGCTCGCGCGCCGGTGACGAGCGTGGTGCCGTTGGTCATCAGGTCGACGTGGCTGAAGCCGCGCTCGCGCGAGAGCTGCAACGCATCGGCGAAGCTCGGGTGTAGCGCCGGCTCGTTCCCACCGACGAGCAGTCGCGACACGCCGGGCGGCGGCCGGAGCTGGGCGTCGATCGTCGACCAGGACGTGACCTCGCGCTCAGGCACGCTCACCGTCCCCGGCCCGGCGCAGAAGAAACACCGCTGGGCGCAGGCGTTGAGCAGGGGGAGCAGCACGGCGGGCGGCAGCGCGCGGTCCCGCAGCCACGCCACCTGGAACGCCGGCCCCCCCGCGAGCAAGGCGTGGACGGCGGGATCCTCGTGCGCGGGCACCATGGGCTGACGGTATCCGAGCCGCCACGGGTGCGCCCACCCCCAGGGTGGCGGCCCTAAGTCCCCAACCTCCCCCGAGGTTTGCCACTTCGGGCCGGGTTCCGGGCCCGCTGCTGTCGCGACACGACCGGCGACCGGCCCCGACTCCACAACCTCCCCCGAGGTTGGCCACTTCGGGCCGGGTTCCGGGCCCGCTGCTGTCGCGACACGACTAGCGACCGGCCCCGACTCCACAACCTCCCCCGAGGTTGGCCACTACGGGCCGCGAGCCTCAGCGGTCGCGGGCGAGGTCCTCGTCGCGCTCCCTGTGGCAATGGTTGTCCATGCCGTCGCACAACTCGTCGGCACCGGCATGAACCGCAGGCTCGTTGTCGTCGCAGTCGCCGCCCCGCGCTGCTTGGTTCTCGGCCGCGACACAGACGATTCGCTGCGAACCCAGGCGACCGTAGCCGTCGCCGTCGGCATCGACGTAGACGACCGAGCCAACGTCGTCCACGTTGCCGTCGCAGTCGTTGTCCCTGCCGTCGCAGACTTCCTGGGCGCCGGGGCTGACCTCCGCGTCGGCGTCGTCGCGGTCACCCCGCGTCGCCGTCCTCGTCTGGATCCGCCTGGAGGATGCACACCACCGAGTCCGAACGCTGCACCGCCAGCGGCGGCGGGCAGGCAATCAAGCCGGCGAGCAGGGCAAGAGTCCCGCCGGAGTCTACAGCGCGCGGTACATTCCGCGCATGTCCCCCGCCGACATCCCCGGCACCGAGCACATCGTCGCCGCCGCCGCGGCCATCCGCGCCGAGGCCCTGTCGATCCCGGCCGAGCTGTTCGTCGACATGCCCTCGCGCGAGCGCTACCGCGGCCAGTGGCGCGGCTTCCTCCTGCGCGTTGGCCCGTGGGAAAAGGAGTTCCCCGGCGTCGACTTCGCCGCCAACCGCGCGCGCTGCCCCGCCACGATGGCGGTGCTCGACCGGCTGGCGAACGCGCCCGTCGCCGGCTTCTTGCGCCTCGACCCCGGCGCCGACCTCACCAAGCACACCGACTTTCGCGACGATGACATGGTGCGCGTCCACCTCGCCTGCCAGCTCCCGGCCGATGAAGAAGCCCGCTGGCCCCTCGGCACCCTGCGCCTGCTCGACGTGCGGGTTCCCCACTCGGCGCGGAACCCGAGCGAGCAGCCGCGCCTCACCTTCGTGGTCGACATGAAGCTCCCCTTCGCGTTGAAGGAGGGCGACCTCGAGCCCTGGGACCCGCCCGAGACGGCCACGTGACGCCGCTCCCGCCGGGAGCCAAGATCTACCTGCACCAGGCCTTCAAGTGCTGCCCCTACGCGGGCACGGTGAGCTCGCGGGTACACGACTACCTGCACGCCAACGGCTTCGTCGTGGTGGACCGCCCCGGCGGGGCCGACGCCCACGTGGTGAACACCTGCGGCAGCGACGCCCGCCAGGCCCAGCTCACCTGGGACGCGCTCGCCGCCCTGCGGCCCACCGGCAAGCCCGTGGTGGCCCTCGGTTGCCTCGCCAGCATCGAGCCGCGGCGCCTCGACACCGAGCTGTCCGGCCTCGAGGCCCTCAAAGTCGATCCCCGGCACCATGATCGGCTCGACGCCTGGTTCGGGCCCCGCGTCGCCTTCGCCGACGTGCCCCCCTCGCTGCACAACGCCTACCGCGGCAACGACTTCGCCGAGGGCTGGGCCCACGTCGTCGCGAGCACCGGCTGCCTCGGCGAGTGTGCCTTCTGCGCGATCCGTCGCGCCACCGGTCGCCCGAAGTCCCGGCAAATCGCGGAGATTCTCGGCGACATCGACCGCGCCGTCCGGGCCGGTCAGCACGACATCCTGCTGGTGTCGACCGACCTGTCGGCTTGGGGGCACGACAGCGGCCAGACGGT
The DNA here is from genome assembly GCA_016875315.1 of Deltaproteobacteria bacterium. GTDB lineage: Bacteria > Myxococcota_A > UBA796 > UBA796 > SXON01 > SXON01. The sequence continues at coordinate 11,508 of VGRQ01000045.1, forward strand.
GGTCGACCTCGTCCGCGCGGTGGTCGAGGCGCCGGGAGAATTCCTCGCCAGCGGCGAGAGCTTCGAGCCCACGCTCTTCCTGCACCACTTCGACGCGCTACTCCCGCTGTTTGCAAGCGGCAAGTTCGCCTTCCTCGGCATCCCCATCCAGTCGGGGAGCCCGCGCGTGCTCCGCGCCATGGGACGCAGCTACGACCCGGCGGCAGTGGTCAACGCGGTGTCGCGACTGAAAACCGTGGCACCCGGCGTCGTGACGCGCACCGACATCCTCTACGGTTTCGGTGACGAGACCGACGAGGACTTCGAGGCCAGCCTCCGGGCAAGCCGCGCCTTCGACCTGCCGAGCTTCAACGCCTACCAGGCCCGCCCGGGGACGGCGCCGGTCCAGCTCGACGCCGATACCTTCCGCCTCCGGGGCGAGCAGGGCCTCGCCGAGATGCAGGCGCGCGCGCAGGCCGGCCTTCCCAGCTTGCGACGCTGGGGCGGGGCAACGGCGCGGCCCGGCCTCGGGCGAGCCCACGCGCACGCGGGGTCGATCGACCAGGCCGCGCTGCGCGCCGAGTTCGGTCCCCTCGATCTGGTGGGCGCCCACGCCGGCGTGCACGTGTACCGCCGCCGCGACGCAAGCTTCGATGGTCGCTTCATCAAGATCCACGACGAGCCCGCCCGCGCCGAGCGCGAGCGCGCCGTGCTCGGCCTCGATCTCGGCTTCGTCGCCCCTCGCGTTCACCCGGGCGCAGGCGCCACGCTGGTGCTCGACGACGTGCGCCAGGGCCACCCCCGGCCCCTCCGCCTGCGCCCCGACCAGCTGCCTGCCGCCGGCGCCATCCTCGGGCGCCTGCACCGCCAGTGCCTGCACCTCGGCGCGAGCGCGATGGACTGGGTACAGCGCACCCGGCTGCGCGTGTCGCAGCAGGAGTTACCCGCCGAGCTGCGCCAGGCCTTCGCCTCGCTGGTGCTGGTGGGCGACGCCACCTGTCACCTCGACCTCCACCCCTCGAACTGGGTCACGCGCGGCCCCGAGCTGGTGGGCCTGCTCGACTTCGGGGCCGTGGGCTGGGCCGACCCCGAGATCGACCTCGCCCAGGCCATCCACGGCGCCGGGGGCGATCCGCGCGGCATCGACCCCATCGCCGCCGCCTGGGAGGCCGTGACCGGTCGCGACGCCGATCGCCCGCGGATCGGCCTGTACCTGTGGCTGCTGCACGCCGAGCGCCGGCTGGCCAAGGGCGAGGCTTCGCCCTGGGAGGCGGCCTGCACCCCGTCGCGGCCGGCGCACGGGCAGGACCGTTACCCGCGGGCCTTCCCCAAGACCGAGTGGACCGGGGCGTGGCGGCCCGAGGACGGTCTCTGGCACCCCCTCGACGGCGTGGATCTCGGCGCCCTCGGCCTCGGCGCCGTCGCGACAGCGAGCTACCAGCGCCACGCCTGCAACGACGTGGTCCGGGTACGCCTGGGCGAGCGCGAGGCGGTGCTCAAGGTGTTCAACAAGCCCGTCCCCGGGCGGCTTTTCGAGCTGGAGCGAGCGGTCGATCAGCGCCTCCAGGGCACCCCGGCCGTCGTCGAGTCACCCCTCGTCCTGCCCGATGGCCGCTCGATCCTGCGCGTAGGCCCCCGGATGGCGGCGCTCTACCCCTACCTCGGCGACGCCCGCCCCTCGTCGAGCGCCCGCGACATCGAGCGCCTCGCCCACGCCCTCGCGGCCTTCCACACCATCGGCGATCTACGCCTCGAGTTCCCCGAGATCGACCATCGAGACGAAGACCTGCCCTGGGCCACGCTCCAGCCCTTCGACACGCCGGGGCTACGCGAGGCCTGGGACTGGGCCACGGCGGGTGTTGCGACCGAGCTCCCGCGCGGGCTGGTCCACGGGAGCTTTCATCGCGACCACGCGGTATCGCTCGGCGACGGTCGCATCGCGGTGCTCGACCTCGAAAAACTGAGGGTTTCCCCCCTGTTGCTCGACCTGGGCCGTTCGGCGGTGTACGCCGGTTACCGGGGCAACGACGAGCAGGCCGATCCCCGGCGAGTGATCCATTTCGTGCGCTGTTACGACGCCAAGCGCAGGTTGGAACCATCGGAGCGGGCCGCCCTGGTGCCTGCCATCGTGTTGGCGCTGCTGCGCGACGTGAAGGCGCTAGGCCAGGAGGGGGCCTCGGCCGAGGCACAGGCGCGTCACGCGGCGGTGGTGCGCGAGTTCTTCCACAACCGGGAGAACCTGCGGTCGGTGATGCCCGCGTGAGCATCGGCCTCGTCGCCGCCCTGGTGTCGCTCGTCGGCTACCCGGTGTACGTGCTCGACATGCTCGGCCCCGGAGAGGGCGGCTGGCGAAAGGCAGCCTTCGTGGCGCTTCGTTTGCGCGGGGGCACCCGCCCTCGGCTGGTGTCGTGGGTGATCTGGACGGCGCTCCAGGGGGTGATCTTCCTCGGCGCCCGGGCCGGCGGGGCCACCGACACCAACTGGCTCCCCGTGGCCTACTTCCTCGGTTGCCTGGGCGTGAGCGTGGTGGCATGGCGAGTGGGCGACCGCTCGCCCGGCACCTTCGACCTTGTGTTTGGCGGGCTCGCCCTGCTGAGCCTGTTGCTGCTGGTGGGGGCGAGGGAACCCCGCGCGGCGTTGCTACTCGCAATCCTCACCGACACCCTCGCCAGCGCACCCACCCTCTGGAGCGTGCTGTGGCACCCTCGCCACGAGAGTCTCGCCGGGTGGCTGTCCTTCCTCGCCGGCGGGCTCATCAACACGCTGGCTTTCCCGCCCATTGAGGGATGGACCCTCGAGATCGTCGGCTACACCCTAGTGGTGGTGGTGCAGCAGGGCCTCGTGGTGGGGCGCTTGCTCTGGGCGCGGCGCGGCGGCGAGTAGCCACCCGCCTCGGCGGCGGCCTATCCCCCCCAAAATGCGACACGTCGGAAACTATGTCCCCTTCGATGCGACAACGGGACGGCGCCGGCATGGTGGAGCCCGGTGCCGGGCGGGGTGGGCACGGGCGGTATCGCCGAAAACCGGCTTCCGCCCGTGGCGGCATGGTCGACTCCCACGCCCATCGGCAGGACCGAAGCCCCGCCTTTCGCATCGAGGCCGGCATAGTTCCCGAAGTGTCGCATTTCGAAGGGCTTAGTTCGCGGGGCGAGGCCCGAGCGACCTCGCGGAGCGGTACAATCGCCTCGTGACCGACCGCCAACTCCGCGGACGCGAGGGGCACGCGCTGGGGCAGCTTCTGTGCCTGGGCCCGATCGGCGCGATCGCCGGGGGCATCTTCGCGCCGGTGTTCGCGCGGATCATCGGCACCTGGTGGGACAGCCTGCCGATCCTCTTCACCATCCCCTCCTGGCTGCGCTGGGACTGGCCGGGCACCCTGTGGCGGCTCTTCCCGTGGCCGTCGGTCGCCGTCGGGGGCGCCGTGGTGGGGATGCTCCTGCCACTGGTGATCTTCGCGTGGCTGGCCCGGGGGATCGTGCTCGACAATCGGGCATCGGCTGCGTCGCGACTGCCGGTGGTCGACAACTTCGGCGCGGTCGTGCCCCGCCCCTCGGCCCGGGCCTCCTACGCGCGCAAGGCGGTCAGCGCGCGGCGGGGGCGCTGAGCCTCGCGAGGATCTCCTCGTCGTCGAGGTTCCAACCCACGATCAGCGGCGAGCCGTCGCGCGTGACGACGGGTCGTTTGATCAGCATGGGATCGGCCGCGAAGGCGCGGGACCACTGCGCCGAGTTCCACCCGTCTTTCTCGGGCCCGAGCGCGCGGTAACTACCACCCGAGGTGTTCCGCAGCGCCTTGTCGCCGAAGTGCTTGACCCATGTCGCGACGATACTAGCGCTAGGCGGGCTCTCGCGCAGGTCGACGAAGGTGTAGGCCACGCCGTGCTCATCGAGCCAGGCGCGCGCCTTCTTGACCGTGCCGCAGGAGGGGATGCCGTGGACGAGTAGGGACATTGCCGGGAGCTATCCCGCCTCCGATCCACCAATTCTGTAATCTCCACGACGTTCGCCGCGGCCGCGCCGCCGATGAGCCGGCCATGCACGTCGGCATCGACATCGACGGGACCATCACCCGTCACCCCGCCTTCTTCGCCTTCCTGGCCGGCAGCCTCCGCGCTGCTGGTCATCGCGTGACCATCGTGACCTACCGCCACGACCGCGCGTCGGCCGCCGAGGACCTTGCCGCAATGGGGGTGGCCTACGACGCGCTGGTGAGCTGGGACCCCGACATCGTGCCCATCCCCAACTTCGACCGTTGGAAGGGCGACGTATGCGCCCACCTCGGAATCGAGCTCTTCTTCGAAGACCGCCCGGAGACCATCAACCACCTGCCCGCAGGCACCGTGGGGCTCCTCGTCGTCGCCCCCGAGGCGGGGCTGGTGTTCTACGACTAGGCCTGGCTCCGCTCACGACGGGCCCCCCGCGCTCGCCTTCACGCTCCGGAACTTGTCCGGGATCCGCGCGTACTCCCAGGCCAGAAGCGCAAAGATCAAGGCCAGCACCAGGCCCTGGCCGCCGAGCGAGACCGGCAGCCCGTGCCGGGCGCCCACCCAGCCCACGATCGGGCCGGTGAAGGCAAAGAACAGCCGCCCCGCCAGCGACCCCAGCGACAACACCGTCGCCCGCTTGTCGGCGTAGGTGTACGCCAAGACACGCGACGAGATGATCGGTCGCGACAAGCCGCGAACCGCCTGGTGACCCAGCACGAACAAGGGCGACAGGGGCATCACGACAGCCGCCATCAACAGCGGCGGCAAGGCCTGCAGGGCGCCGAGAACGAGGAAGACACCGCCCTCGGAGAAGCGTCGCAAGA
>VGRQ01000046.1 GCA_016875315.1 Deltaproteobacteria bacterium
CGCCGCGAGCGAGACCAGCCCCGCCGCGCCGAGCGCAGCCCACGGCGAGCCCGTGTGTCGCGACACGGCGAGCACCAGCAGCGCAGGCGCCAGGCCCACGAAAAAGGCGTCGAGCCCCACTCGGACTGGGTCGACGGCGCCACGCGCGAACAGCAGGCGCAAGGCCAGCCCCGGCCCCAGGTACACCGCCGGGACAGCCACGAGCGCCAGCCACGTCTCGCGCAGGCCCAGCGCCAGCCCTGCCGCGCAGGCGGCCACCGACAGCAGCGGGAACAGGCGTAGGAACAAGGCCCCTACTTGGTAATCGTCTGCCGGTACAGCTCGGCGCCGGTGTCGTCGTAGAACACCCCGGTGAGCGAGCGCCCATTGATCTCGACCCAGAGGAAGCCGTTGTCGGAAGCCTCGAAGTAAGCGGGCTCCGTGCCCACGATCGGGTACGTCCCCGCGCCGCCGCCGCCGGCCACCAGCTGCTCGGTGCCGCAGGAGGGCTCTAGCCACTGGAGCGTGTGGTCGTGTCCCGCGATGTACATGTCGACGTTGCCGCAGATGTAGGCGTCGAAGAAGTCTTTCATCGTCTGGCCCTCGCCAGGGCGACCGTCGAACTCGCCGGCGTTGCCGTGCGGACCGTTGCTGATGTACGGGTGGTGACCGATGGCGACGCTCCAGGTGGTGCTGAGGCCAGCGATCGCCGCGGGGATCCACGCCTCCTGGTCGGCGTAGCTATCCATCACCATCGCGTGGGTGTCGAGGCCCACCACCGTGAGATCGTCGGCCACCTCGGTGTAGAACCGCGCCGGCATGTACCACTTGCTGGAGTACGAGGTGTAGGCCACCTGCGCGGCGGCCCGGGCGGTGTCGAAGCCTCCGTAGTCGTGGTTGCCGAGCACCGCCATGAAGCGGAAGCCGAGACCGGCGTAGGGCGTCTCGAAGTGGGAGGTCCACAGCGGGTCGGACACGTCGGCCACCCCCGACCCGTAGAAGTTGTCGCCCAGGTAGAGCGCGAAGTCGCAGCCGTAGAGCGAGCAGATGTCTTCCATCGCCTCGGCCACGCGCTCCTGCCGCGCGTCGCCGGTGCCCGCGTCGCCGATGGCCACGAAGCGCACCACGTCGTGACACCCCCCGGTGTCGCCCGAGTCACAGGGCTCGGGGGTGTACACGCCGGTGTCGGGCGGCACCGCGCCGGTCTCGAACAGCGAGCCGCCGGATCCCTTGCCCGAACCGGTGTCGGCCGTGCTCGTGTCGGCGCTGCCGGAGCCACCGGAGTCGGCGCCACCGGAGTCGGCGCCGGCGCTGTCGCTGCCTGTCGCACCGCTGTCAGCGCGTCCGCTGTCGACCGACTCGGGGTAGCCGGTGTCGATCCCGCCGCTGCCGCTGTCGCCCGAGTCGACGCCACCGCCGCCGTCGTCACCGCTGTCGGCGCTGCCGGAGTCGGGTGCCGTGTCGGTGCCGCTGTCCTTCGGGTCGCCGCTGTCGGCCGGGTCGCCGCTGTCCTTGCCGGTGTCCTTGCCGGTGTCGTTGCCGGTGTCGTTGCCGGGCGAGGTATCGCCGGTGTCCACCCCGAGGCCGGTGTCGCTGCCGCTGTCGCCACCCGAGTCCGCCGAGGTGTCGCTGCCCGAATCGGTGTCGGTGTCGGTGTCGGGGTCAGTGTCGGTGTCGGTGTCGGCGTCGCCGGTGTCGCGGCCGAGCAGCTCGTCGAGGGTCACCGCGAGGTCCCAGGCCGGGTTGGCCGGCGTGGCTTCTGGCTGCCCGCTAGGGCACCCGAGCAACACGAGCGTGACCGGTAGGAGCCGCATCCGTTACGACGCCATCGTACCCCGGGCGAGACGATGTGGACGCTGAAAGACAAGGTGGTGGTCATCACCGGCGCGAGCCGAGGCGTGGGCGCGGCCTGCGCGGTGGCGCTGGCGCGCCAGGGCGCGAAGCTGGTGCTGGCGAGCAAGACGGTGGACCCCGATCCCCGGCTCCCCGGCACGCTCCTCGACACCCAGCGCGACTGCGAGGCGGCCGGCGGCGAGGCCATCGTGGTGCAGATGGACGCGCGCGACAGCCAGGCCTGCGACGCCCTGGTGGCCCGCGCCGTGGAGCACTTCGGCGGCCTGCACGTGCTGGTCAACAACGCGGGCGCCATCTTCTGGTCGCCCGTGGCCGACTGGCCGGTCAAGCGTTTCGACCTGGTCTTCGGCGTCAACATGCGCGCCGCCTTCGCGCTCTCTCGTGCCGCCATCCCCCACCTGCGGAAGGAGGGCGGCCACGTGCTGATGATGTCACCGCCCATCAACCCCGAGGCGCTCCCCGGCAAGGCGCCCTACCTCGTGTCGAAGTGGGGCATGACCGCGCTCGCGATGGCGATCGACGCCGAGGAGCAGGCGCACGGCATCTCGGCCTGCGCGCTGTGGCCCGTCACCGCCATCCAGACCGCCGCCACGGTGAACCTCGGCATGGGCAGCGCCGCCGAGTGGCGATCCGTCGACATCCTCGCCGACGCCACCGTCGCCCTGCTGTCGCGGAACCCCCGCGCCGCCCGCTTCCGCGCCTGGCTCGACGAGGACATCCTCCGCGAAACCGGCGTCACCGACTTCAAGAAGTACCGCTGCGATCCCGACTCGGAGCCGTCGCCGATGTCGATCCTGCTCGTCGACCCCTCCTGGAAAAAGGTGCCGGAGGTTAAGGGTTAAGACTTGGCTCTTGACCGGTCAACCGTCCGACCACGTTAGGCCGCGCCCCTCGCCCCGGAGCCGCCCATGCGCGACCTGCGCGCCTTTCTCGATGTCCTTCGCCGCGAAAACGAGCTCGTCGAGATCGACACCGACTGCGACCCCCACCTCGAGATCGCCGAGATCCACCGCCGGGTGATCGCCGGTGGCGGCCCGGCCCTGCTCTTCAAGCGCCCCCGCGGCGCCGACTTCCCGCTGGTCACCAACCTCTTTGGCACCAAGAAGCGGGTCGACCTCGCCTTCGGCCAGCGCGCCAACGCCTTCATCAAGCGCGCCGCCGGCCTGCCGCACGAGCTGGTCCCGCCCTCGATCGGCAAGCTCTGGGGGCTGCGCGACTTCGCGTGGGAGGCGATGAGCGTGGGGATGAAGACCGTCGGTCACGGTCCGGTCACCGAGGTGAGCGCCGCGCCCAACCTCACCCGGCTGCCGCTGTTGCATTGCTGGCAGAGAGACGGCGGCAGCTTCGTGACACTGCCGCTGGTGTACACCGAGCACCCGGAGACAGGCGTACACAACCTCGGGATGTACCGGATCCAGCGCTACTCCGACAGCGAGACCGGCATCCACTGGCAGGTCGGCAAGGGCGGCGGTTTCCACTACTCGGTGGCAGAGAAGAAGGGCCAGGTCCTGCCGCTCAACCTCTTCGTGGGCGGCCCGCCCGCGCTCATCGCCGGCGCAATCGCCCCGCTGCCCGAGAACGTGCCCGAGCTGCTCCTCACCTCGCTCCTCGTGGGTGAACCCGTCCGTCGTGTCGCGACCGACGCGGGACCGCTCCCCGTGGTAGCCGACGCCGAGTTCGCCTTCGTGGGCGAGGTGGCGCCGGGCGTACGCCGACCCGAGGGCCCCTTCGGCGACCACTACGGCTACTACTCCCTGCAACACGACTACCCGGTGTTCACCGCGCGGCGAGTGTTCCACCGGAAAGACGCCATCTTCCCCGCCACGGTGGTGGGCAAGCCTCGGCAGGAAGACTTCTTCCTCGGCGACTGGCTGCAGGAGCTCCTGTCACCGTTGTTCCCGGTGGTGATGCCGGCCGTGCGCGACCTCTGGAGCTACGGGGAAACCGGCTACCACTCGCTCTCCGCGGCCGTGGTGTGGGAGCGCTACGGCCGCGAGGCGATGGCGAGCGCCTTCCGCGTCCTCGGCGAGGGGCAGCTCTCGTTGACGAAGTTCCTGCTGGTGCTCGACCGTCCCGTGGATCTTCGCGATTTCAAGCTGGTCCTGGAGACGGTCCTCGCGCGGTTCCGTCCCGAGAAAGACCTCTACGTCTTCTCCAACCTCTCGATGGACACCCTCGACTACTGCGGCCCGGCGGTCAACGAGGGCAGCAAGGGCATCATGCTCGGCGTCGGCGAGCCCGTGCGCGATCTACCCAGGCAGTTCCAGGGCGATCTCCCCTTTGGATGTCGCGACGCCGTCGTGTACTGCGGCGGTTGCCTGGTCCTGTCGGCGCCGGCCTACGCCAACGACCCCGGCGCCGCCACGCGCATCGCGGCACACCCCTCGCTGCGCGACTGGCCGATGGTGGTGCTCGCCGACGACGCGCATCGCACCTGCGCCACCGACGCGCGCCTCCTCTGGACCACCTTCACCCGCATGGAGCCCGCCGCCGACATCCACGGCGCCCGGCGAATCCACCGCAACCACGTGGTGTTCGAGGGACCGCTGGTGTTCGACGCGCGGATGAAGCCCACCTACCCGGAGGAGCTGTTCTGCGACCCTGACACCGCCGCGCTCGTGTCGCGCCGCTGGGCGGAGTACTTCCCCGGCGGAGGGGTGGAGATGGGCGACAGCGACACCGGGCACCTCGACAAGACCTGACGGGCCCTCGACCGATCCCCCCCTTGCGCCCGCGCGGGACGACCGGGTAAATGAATGAGGATTCATTCACACCCGGGAGCCCACGTGTCTGCTACCTCCTACAAGGCCGATCTCCGCGACATCAAGTTCGTGCTCTTCGAGCAGATGAAGGCGCACGAGCAGCTCGCCGACGTGCCCCGCTACAAGGACTTCGACCGCGACATGTACGAGGCGGTGCTCGACATGGCGCGCGACCTGAGCGAGAACGTGCTCAGCCCCGTCAACAAGGTGGGCGACCGCGAGGGCGTGAAGCTCGATGGCGAGGGCAACATCACCACGCCGGACTGTTTCAAGGGCGCCTACAAGGCGCTGGCGGAGTCGGGCCTCATCGGCGCCTCGCTCGCCCAGGAGCACGGCGGCCAGGGCCTGCCCCACGTGGTCGACATCGCCACCCACGAGATGACCAGTGGCGCGGCGATGGCCTTCAACATGTACCCGGGCCTCACCCGCGCGGCGGCCAACCTGCTCACGTGGCCCGACGCGCCCGCGTGGATCCAGGCGCTCGCGGTGCCGAAGATGCTCGGGGGCGAGTGGGGCGGCACGATGTGCCTCACCGAGGCGGGCGCCGGCACCAGCGTGGGCGACAACCGCGCCGCCGCCGTGCCCACCGCCGACGACGGCGTGTACCACCTCACCGGCGAGAAGGTCTTCATCTCCGGGGCCGACCAGGACCTGGTGTCGAACATCCTGCACATGGTGCTCGCGCGCACCCCCGGCGCGCCCCCGGGGACGAAGGGTCTCTCGATGTTCATCGTGCCCAAGTTCCACTTCGACGCCGCCGGCACGCTCGGCGCCCGCAACGACGCCAAGGTGGTGGGCATCGAGCACAAGATGGGCATCAACGGCAGCGCCACCTGCACCCTCGCCCTCGGCGCCACCGGCACCTGCGTGGGCTACCTCTACGGCGGCGAGCACCAGGGCATGGAGATCATGTTCCGGATGATGAACGAGGCCCGCATCGGCGTGGGCATCCAGGCCCTGGGCCTCGCCAGTGCCGCCTACCAGAACGCGCTCGCCTACGCGAAAGACCGCGTGCAGGGCTCCGCCGTGGAGCACTTCCGGGAAACCGATCCCCCCCGCGTCACCATCAACAAGCACCCCGACGTCCGTCGCAACTTGATGCTGATGAAGTGCCAGGTCGACGCGATGCGCTCGCTCATCTACAGCGTGGCCAATCGGTTCGACAAGACCGAGCACGGCGACGAGTCGGAGAAGGAGTACCTCCTCGGCCTCGTGGAGCTGATGACGCCGATCGTGAAGGCCTACTGCTCCGACGTGTCGTTCAGCGTGTGCTCCACCGCCGTGCAGGTGTTCGGCGGCTATGGCTACATCGGCGAGTACCCGGTGGAGCAGCACCTGCGCGACAGCAAGATCATGGCCATCTACGAGGGTACCAACGGCATCCAGGCCATGGACATGCTCGGCCGCAAGATGCGCAAGGGACAGGGCATGCTCTTCATGAGCTGGCTCGACGAGGCCAACATGGAGCTCGAGCGCGCCCGCGCGATCGGCGAGCTGGCCGAGGAAGTGGCCGGCCTCGAGCGCGCGCGCGACCAGCTCGGGCAAACGGCGATGCACCTCGGCATGGTGGGCGCCCAGGGCAACCTCCGCGGCGCGATGCTCCAGGCCACGCCCTTCCTCGAGTTGTTCGGCACCGTGGTGCTCGGCCTGCACTCGCTGTGGCAGGCGCGGGTGGCCCACGAGGCCCTCCGCGACGGCGCCACGGGCGACGATGGCAAGTTCTACCGGGGCAAGATCGCCAACGCGCGCTTCTACATGAAGAACGTCATCCCCCGGGCAACGGCCATCGCCAAGGCGATCCAGATGGGTGACGAGAGCTGCCTCGAGGATGGCTTGTTCGACTAGGCCTGTCGCCGGGACTACAACAGGGCGCACGCCCGTGATAGGCGTGCCCAGCGCCATGGCCCCGCCCGCACCCCTCCGTTTCCTCCGCCAGTCGCTCCAGCAGGCCCAGACCGTCGGCGCCCTCTGGCCCTCCAGCAAGGGCCTGTCGCGAGCGATGGTCGAGCCGGTGTTCGCCGAGGCGCACAAGTCGCGCGAGCGGCTGCGGGTGCTGGAGGTCGGCGCCGGCGTCGGCCCCGTCACCGAGGAGCTGGTGGCCCGGTTGCTCCCGGGCGACCGGCTCGACGTGGTGGAGCTCAACCCCGAGTTCTGCGCGGTGCTGCGCGAGCGCTTCGCCGCCGCGCCGGTGGTACCCGCCGTGCACCAGGTGAGCATCACCGAGTTCAATCCCGGGGTGCGCTACCACCACATCGTGAGCGGGCTCCCGCTGGCGAACTTCCCCGCGAAGCTGGTGGAGGCGGTCTACCAGCGCATCTTCGAGCTACTGGAGCCCAGTGGCAGCTTCGTGATGTTCGAGCACGTGCTCGGCCGCGAGATCCTCAACACCTTCGCCGCCGGCGAGGCCCGCGACCGCATCGCCCGCCTGCTGGAGATCGAGGCCGAGCTCGAGCCGCTGGTGGTGAGCAGCAAGACCGTGCCGATCAACATGCCGCCGGCGCGAGTGGTGGTGCGGCGGCACCCGGAGGCCGGGCGGGCCGAGGGATAGTTATCGCGCGGCGATCCGCTCCCTCACCTCCGCCTCCACCTCAAGCGCCCGCACCAGGCACGTCTCCAGCGCGGGCAAGGCCCAGTCGTCCTGGTTGCAGAAGAACACCCGCCCATCGACCGGCCGCCGCGCCAGGGCGAGCGTCCCGTCGGCCACCAGCCCCCTCGCCGCGAGCGGCAACGCGTGCCCCCAGCGCTGGATGCGCAGGTCGTAGATGGGCGCGCCGCCGATCCCCAGCGACGACATCAGCGGTTGCACCTGGGCCATGAACGCGGCCCGCTGGACCTCGAAGCTGGCATCGTCGAACACCGAGGCGCGACCCCCGTCGGTGGGCAGCGCCCGGTAGAGGGTGAGGACGCTGCGCGACGGGTGACCGCCCGCCGCCCACTCCGCCACTACGAAGTCGGTGAAGCCGTCACTCGGCGGGTCGAGCAGGTACATGCCCATCGTCTCGCTCGGCCCCGGGGCGTCGATGAGCACGTTGGCCACGAGGTAGGCGCGGTACTTGATCCGCCGCATCGCCTCCGCCTGCTCGACCGGCAGGTCGTACACCACGCGCGCACACGCGAACTTGGGACAGGCCATCACCACCCGGTCGGCGTTGATCACCAGCGGCTGCTCTCCCCCGGCCACGGTCACCGCCACGGCGTTGTCGCCCAGGCGCACGCGCACCACCGTCCGCTCGGTACGGACGTCCACGCCGGACGCCAGAAGCTCGGCCAGCAGCCGCTCCGCCACCCGGCTGTTCCCTCCCGGGAGCGTGCAGTTGCCCTCCATCTCGGCGCAGTAGAAGTTGTAGCCGGCGGCGGCCGAGATCTCGTCGAGGGTGCCCCCGAGGGACGAGTAGCAGTAGTATTGGAGCAGCGCCTCCACGTGGGGGTGCAAGGGCCCGGTGGCCGCCACCAGCGCCTCGCGAAAACTCTGCCGGTCAAGCGCGGCGAGTTGCTCGCTGTTCAACACCTGCCACTCGCCCGGCGGCATGTCGGGATAGGCCTCTTCTGACACCTGTCGGAAATGATCGGCCACGCGGGTGAAGTCCGGGGCCGCCGCGGGGTCGGTGGTGCCCTCCCAGAAACTCGCGACGGCCTTGCCGCCCTGCATCACCGTGTCCTCCGGCCCCGCCACTCGCCACGCCCGGTGCAACCCGAGCGGACGGTAGAACTCGCGCGACAGCAAGCTACCGGCCGGCGCCTGCGCGAAGTAGGCGGCGCCCACGGAGAAGGCGAGGCCGTCCCAGTCCTGTCCCTGGCTGTGGCCGCCCACGCGGCTCTCGTGCTCGATCAGCACCGGCTTCAGGTCGCGCAGTCGCCACGCCAGCGCCAGCCCCGACAGGCCGCCGCCCACGATCACCAGCGGCGCCGACTGCAGGCCGGTGGGCCCGGCCATCGCCTTCTCCACGTCCCACAGGCGCTCGTGCGCGCGCACCGGCACGGGGCCCTGGTAGCCCACGCTGGGACCGGTCACCGGGGCCACCGGCGAGCCCGGCAGTCCCGGCGCGAGTCGCATGGGCGAGGGCTTGTGGGCACAGCCCGCGAGGAGCGCCGCGCCGCCCCCGAGGAGGCCGCGTCGCGACAAGGGAACGGTCAGGATCCGGGGAGACAAGATCACCTCGTCCGCGGAGCGTACCAGACTCGGTGGCCTACTCCAGCGCCCGGCCCACTTCCACGCCGGTGTTGCAGTCCTTCGGGCCCGGCGCGGTCCACGCGCCGTCGCCGTCGGCGTCGACCAGCACGGGGTTGCTGATGAAGCGCGGCACGTTCTGCGGGTCGTAGCCGGAGAGGCCCCGCGGCATGTCCTGCACGCCGAAACCGAGCACCACCACGTGCGCGTCGACCTCGAAGTCGAGGTCGACCGACCCGTCGAACTTCACCACGCCCGCTGGGTCGGTGGTGGAGACGGTGGCGGCGAGGTCGCAGTTGACCAGCACGTACATCGTCGTGACATCCACCCGCGGGATGGCCTGCACGCGCAGCGACAGCGGTCCCGGGGCCGCGAGCTCGCCGGGCCCGGCGCCGCCGATGTCCACCTCGGCGAAGGCTCCGGCGCTGATGATCGCCGCCATGTCGAGCGTGGCCGCCGCCGCGTCGTCGGCGGTCACGATGGCGGGATCGTCGTCGTCCACGCGAACGTAGGTGCGAGGTTGCCCCGGGATCTCGAGGCCATGCACGTCGGTCACCGCCACGCCCGCCTTCGGATAGCCGAGGTTGGCGAAGGACAGCCAGTCCACCAGCGCGCCGGTGTGCCGCGGGTCGGCCGGGTCGAGCAGCGGCGAGCGCGGGTTGTTGAGCACCTCGAAGCTGTCGAAGTCCCAGGACCACACCTCGGTGCCCGGCAAGAGGGCCAGCCCCTCCGGGTCGTCGGTGTACGGGGGATCGGACTGCCGGTCCCAGTCGAGCACGCAGAGAATGCCACACTCGCCGTTCACTCGGCTGTGGTTGAGCTGGATCACGCTGGCGCCACGCTCGCGGATCTGCTCGTAGATGCCGGGGAAGCCGAGCTGGTACCACTCCGGCGGGCTCCCGCGAGGGTCGGCCACGGCCGGGAAAGGCCAGGCGTTGACGTGCTCGGGGATGGTGGCCGTCACCTCCTCGCCGAGCCCGTAGGCCATCCACCCGCCCAGCCCGCTGGCCTCCAACTCGGGCGCGAGGTCGATGATCGCCTCGTGGTCGGTCGACACCATGATGTCGAGTCCGCTTGCCACCACCGTCCGGAAGCGCAGGTCGTTGACGGTGTCGCTGTCGGCGCTCGGGGCCTGGTGCACGTGGGTGTCGAGGCTGGCCCACCCGGACGTGTCGACAAGATGGTCGAGGGTGACGGACAGCGTGCCCTCGCCGCCGGCCGGCACGGTGACGGGGGTCTCGACCACGTCGTACTCGTAGCCGCGCGACACCCAGGCCGTGTAGTCGCCGGGGGGCACCGGCGGCGCGTCGCCGGGGACGGTGTAGTGTACGGTGGAGAACCCATCGTCGCGCTCCAGTTCCACGCGCGCGGGGATGGCCTCCATGGCGTCGTCGATCACGTCGATGGCCAGCGCGCCGGCCGCGCCCATCTGTAGCGCGAAGGTCGTCCCCTCCTGCGCCTCGCTGTCGTCGCGCCCGGGTGCCGCGGCGTGGGCGCGCCAGGTGTCGCGGAGGACTGTCCGGCCCGAGAAACGACCGGACGCATCGGCCACCAGCGTATCGATCGTCGCCCAGCCACCGCTGCTGTCCGGTGCCTCCAGCGTCACCGACGCGCCGGCAACCGGCCCGTCTGGCCCGGTGACCGTGCCGGACACCTCGGCCCACTCGCTGGCAACCACGCCGAGCGGCTCCGGCAGGTAGGGCTCCAGCGAGGCCGAGGCGCTGGCGCCGTCGGACGCGCCCACGCCCACGAGGAAGGGGACGCGCGCCTCGGCAGCGCCGAGGATGTCGAGCGGCGAGAGCGCCTGGTTCAGGTCGAGCAGCGCCCGGACGCCCGCCACCGAGGTGTAGGCCATCTGCGCCTCGGGCATGGCCACCACGATGGAACCTTCCTCGCTGGCCATCGACAGCCAGGGCACGCCGAGGTCGAGGCCGAAACCGCCCACCGACAGGTCGCCGTCGGCGTAGGTGCTCACCGCGGTGAGGTCGGAGGGGAAGACCACCGCCCCCACCATGAAACCGTCACTCGCGGGCTCGCCGTCGAGGATCACCTCCACCTGCAGCGCGCTGGCGCCGGGCTCCAGGGTGTAGCGCAGGGTCACGTCGAGGCCGTAGGGATCGCCGATGAGCTTGCGACTGCCGCTCTCCCAGGCCGAGCGGACCAGCGTCATCTCCACGAGCCAGAAGTGATCGTCTGTCCCCCGCACCTCCACCACGGCCGCCTCGCCGTCGGCGCCGTCGTTCACCACCTCCATCTGCTCCGCGCGCACCTGGTGGAGCGTGCTCGACACGAAGTCGGCGAGCTCGAGCTGCCCCACGATGAAGCCCATCTCCTCGAGCAGCTCCGGGCCCGATTGTTCACAATCCTGGACGGCCACCGCGTCGATGGGCCCGCCGCCGTAGTGGTAGTAGGTGTCGGGGTCGCCCACGCCCTGGATCACGAAGGCGGCGTGCTCGTTCATCAAGAGCGCATCGCCCGGCCCAGCGAGGGCTTCCTCGCCCCAGGGGCGCTCCGCCGGGTCGACCAGCATCCGCGCCGCGGCTTGCCCCGCCACGGGACAGCCGCCGAGGAAGAGGCCGGGGCCGGTGGGGTTGGCGACGGTGTCGCCCGGACCCTCGGGGCAGGCAGCGAGGAGGAGAAGCAGCAGGCTAGGCCTCGATTCCGAACAGTCGTCCCACGTCGATCTCCACCTCGGGGAAAGGCGGGAGCGACAGCGTGTCGCCCGGGCTGCCGGTGGCCACCAGCTCGTAGGCGCGCTCGCCGCGGAAGTACACCAACAACACCTGGTTCTGGCGGTCGATCACCCAGTAGTGTTCCACGCCGTGCTGGTAGTACCCGCGCATCTTGACGCCGAGGTCACGGGCGGCGGTGCTCGCCGAGAGCACCTCGGCCACCCAGTCCGGCGCCACCGGAACCGGCCAGTCCTTCGGCATCACCGGCACCCGTTCGCGACGCCAGCCGGCGATGTCGGGGCAGTACACGTCGGTGCCGAGGGCCACGTGAACCTCGGTGCGGATCCACCAGCCACCGGGCCCGCCCTCGCCGCGGCGGCGGTTGTAGGGCTGGTGAACTCGGCCGACCACCTCGCTCTGCGCGCCGCCGTGACCCTCGTCGGCGGCGGACTTGTCGACCAGGCCGCCATCCACGATC
Organism: Deltaproteobacteria bacterium; assembly: GCA_016875315.1. Lineage (GTDB taxonomy): Bacteria > Myxococcota_A > UBA796 > UBA796 > SXON01 > SXON01. The sequence goes on from VGRQ01000046.1 coordinate 11,914, forward strand.
TCGCAGCGTCGTTCCTGGTCGATCGCGCGGAGCAGGTCGTCGAGGCTGGCAAGGCGGAGGGCGGGGTCACCGGGCATCGCGGGGAGTATACCGCGAGGGAACGATAAACCCCCACCGATGACCCCCCTCCTCACCGAGCAGCAAATCGCCGACCGCCTCCCCGCCCTCGCCGCCGAGATCGCCGCCGCGTGGCCCCGTCCCGAGCGGCTGGTGCTCGTCGGCCCGCTCAAGGGCTGTGTCATCTTCATGGCCGACCTGTCCCGCGCCCTGTGGCGCGTGGGCGTGTCACACGACATGGACTTCGTGCGCGTGGCCTCCTACGGGGCGGGCACCGAGTCCTCGGGGGTGCTGCGGCTGGAGAGCGACCTGTACCACCCGGTGGAGGGTCGCGACGTGCTCCTCGTCGACGACATCTGCGACAGCGGGCGCACCATGGACTTCGTGTCGCGACACGTTGCAGGCAAGGGGGCGCGCGCCGTGCGCACGGCGGTGCTGATGGACAAGCCCTCCCGCCGGGCGCTGCCCTTCGCGGTCGACCACGTGGCCTTCACCATCCCCAACGCCTTCGTCGTGGGCTACGGCTGCGACCTCGCCGAGGACTACCGCGGCGTGCCCTACGTGGGGATCTACGAGGGGTAGGGCTCGACCGTGCCGAGGGCGCTACATTCCCCGTGCCCCCGGAGCCGCCCTTGTTCCTCCTCTCCCTCCTGTTCGCCTGCAACGGCGGCGGCGCCGACGTGCTGGCGCCGGTCGACGCTCGCTACGCCGACATCATGCTGAGCCTCGGCGCCGCCGACCGCGACACCACCCGCAACGTGCACAACAAGGACGCGCGGCGTCGCAAGGCGGATGCCGAGGGCGACAAGGTGGCCTTCTTCCGCGACGACAAGGTGAAGGCCGCGATCGACGAGGCGGCGAAGGCGCCGGAGGGCACCTCGTTGCGGGTGCGCGGCGAGCACTACGCGCGGCAGGCGATGGTCACCCGGGCGTGGACCGAGGCCGACAAGGCGGAGGAAACGCGGCTGCTCGGCGCGCTCGACGAGGCCCAGTCGGCCACGGCGGAGTGGTTCTCCCCCGACGGGCACAAGTTCGTGCTCGACCGCGCGTGGGACGAGGCGAGCAAGGAGGCCGACACCCTGCCCGACGCCCAGCGCCAGGACCTCGCGCGTGCCTTCGTGCAACACCGGATGCGGCTCGCCGGGGCCGACCTCCAGGCGCTGGTGAGCCTGCGCAACGAGGTGGCCAAGCGGGCCGGCCACGACAACTACTACAAGCTGTCACTCGCGGCGCAGGGCATCGAGGAGAACGACCTCGAGGCGGTGATCGGCGAGATGGAGGCGGTGGTCAAGCCGGTGTACGAGGCCGACCGCGCCGCGCTCGCCGCCACCGGCGAGGTCGACGACTTCGCCAACCACCCGCGCCTGCGCCGCGCCGCCAAGCTCGACGCCGATCGCGACCGCGCCGAGAGCTATTTCGACGGGGATCTGGCCGAGGATCGCATCGTCACCGCCTACCGCGACATGGGCTTCGACACCTCCACCCTCCAACTCTACACCGGTCCCTCGCGCGTGGTGCGCCCCGGTGTGTACGGATTCGCCATCCAGCCGCCTCAGTTCGTGGCCATCGTGCTCAGCGTGGATGAGCGCTGGTCGGCCTGGCCCTACGAGGCGCTGATCCACGAGCTGGGCCACGCCGTGTGGTGGATGAACCTGAGTCCGGAAGCAGCCAAGAGCCCGGCCACCTGGGAACCGGACGCCCCCTGGTTCGAGGGTTACGCCCAGTTCTTCGAGCGCGTGCTCGCCGAGCCCGCCTTCACCGCGAAGTACGTGCCGGAATTGCCCGAGGCCGACCGCGCCCCCTTCCGCGGCGCCCGCGCCCGCGAGGTGGCCGACGGCATTGTCGACGCCATCGTCACCAGCCGCGCCGAGCGCCGATTGTACGAGAACCCGGGCGACCTCGCCGGGGCCTTCCAGGTGGCGATCGACACCCGCGTCGCGCTCACCGGCTCGCCCCTGCCCCCGGCCGGCGGCCCCGCCTACGACCCGGCCCTGCTCAGCGGCCTCGCCTGGCACTACCCGGCCTATAGCCCGAACTACCTCTACGCCTACATGACCGAGGCGCGGCTCTGGGACGCGGTCGCCAAGAACGTGGGCGACCCGGTGGCCAACCCGAAGCTCGCGCCCTTCCTCGTCGACAAGCTCGTCCGCCAGCCGGTGACGACCCCCTTCGCGGCGCGCCTCGACGCCATTGCTCCGGGCGACCGGGCAGGGCCGTTGAAGGCGTACCTCGGCGGGGGTTGATCGCGCTGGCACGCCCCTTGCCCATGCCCTGGGCGTGACCGCACAAGCTCAACCCGTCGTCCCGGTGCTGCTCCGCGAGGGCTACCGGCTGTTCTTCCCCTGGGCCGCCCTGCTCGGCCTCGCCAGCATCGGCGGCTGGGCCCACGGCCTCGCCACCGGCGGCCTGCCCTGGACGCCTTCCCAGCACGCGGCGCTCTTGCTCTTCGGCGCCTGGGGCGCCCTCGTGCTCGGCTTCCTGATGACCGCCTTCCCGCGCCAGAGCGGCGGGCCGATGCCGAGAGGCTGGCACATCATCGGCATGCTCGCGCTCCACGCCATCTCCCTCGCGGCGGTGCTGCTGCCGGGCACCGGCTACGCCCAGGGGGCGCTCATCGCCGCCCCGTGGGCGCTGGCCACCTACGGCGCCGCCCGGCTCGCCCTGCCCGCCCTGGGCCGGGGTTTCGACGGCACCACCGCCGGCGTCCCCGCCGGTCTCGCCGCCGCCACCGTGGCCGCCTTCCTGCTCGGCCTGGGCCAGACCGCACTGGCGCTCCGGCTCGCGACGCACGGTTTCCTCGTGTACGTGGCCCTGGTGATGCTCGACCGCATCCTTCCCTTTTTCACCGCGCGCGCCCTCGCCGGCTCCGACCCGCAGCGCCGGCCCGGCTTCGCCGCCGCGCTCGGCGGGGCCACGCTCCTGCGGGTGGCCGTGCCAGAGCACCCATACCTGGGTGATATCGCCCTCCTGGCGCTGCTGCTGCGCCAGTGGCACGGCTGGCGCCCCTGGCCCTCGTCGCGACTGCCGATGATCGGGGGCATCCACCTCGGCGTGGCCTGGATCGTCGCGGGCTACGTGGTCGACCTCGTGGGCATGGGGCCCCCCTCGTTGCCGATGCACTGCTGGCTGCTCGGCGGGCTCGGCAGCTTCTGGGCGGCGCTGTCGATCCGGGTCACCCGCGGGCACGGCGGCTTCCCCATCCTCATGCGCTGGGACGGCGCGCTGGTACACGGGCTGGTGCAGCTCGCCACCCTGCTGCGCATCGGCGCGGCCTTCGAGCCGTCGCTATTCGCCGCCGCCGGGGTCAGCCTGGCCCTGGCCTTCGTGGCGTGGCTCTTCCGCTTCGCCCCGCTCGTTCGCCACGGCGGCTAGCCCATGGTGCTCGAACACCTCGGCGAGTCCGGCCTGCGACTGTCGCTCGGCGGCGCGAGCCTCTGCTTCGACCCGCCCGGCCCGGTGGAGGGTCCGGTGGTCCTCACGTGGTCGGAGCAGGAGCGCGTGATGGGGGCCCGCGTGTCGCGCGGCGCGCTGGCGGCCCACCCGGACAACCTGCGTTTCATGGGTCGCGAAGGGCTCGGGCTCGTCCCCGGGCCACCAGTGACACTGGGCGCCTTCACGCTGCGGGCCTTCGACTACACTCCCATCCCCTACGCGGTCCCCGCCGAGGCCGTCCGCAAGACCCTGAGCGCCCTCCGCTCACCCGGACTCGCCTACCGCCGCCTGCGTCACACGCTGCGACGGCCGGGCGACCCGCCGCTGGTCGTGGAGGTGACGCTCGGCAGCACCCGCGTGGTCCACCTCGGCCAGAGCCTGCACCGCTTCGCCGACCCCAGCGCCCTGGCGCGAGAGCTGGAAGGCGCCGACCTCGCCATCGCCGGACCGGACTTCGAGGACGAGCTGGCCACCGGGCGACTGCTCCACGCCTTCCGCGCGAGGCACAACGTCATCGCCGACCTGGTGGGCACCGTCCGGCGGCGCCTGGGACTGCCGGTGCGGCCGCTCGCGCTCAGCCTGCGCGAGGCGCCGACGGGCACGCGGGTGCTGCACCCGGGCGACCGGCTGGATCTCGGGCCTGCCTGATCCTGGCGCCCAGCGGCAGGCGCCGGCGCCGTGACCGCCCCCCTCGGGAGCGCGCCGCTCGATTACGGGGGAGCGATGACCCACCCCGCGC